>NZ_JCACHA010000656.1:0-13813 GCF_059503625.1 Skermanella sp. | reverse complement strand
CGAAGATCACCGACACAATCTTCGGTGAATACCATGGTTTTGGATAAAGGTCAGTTCGGGTAGCTGTTCGGAAGTGCCCGAGAGGGTTAGCGAGCCAGGGTAGACAGTGGGTCCCAATCTGAATGTAGGTAGAGAATTTGCCTAATAGCAAGCGGCCCCCGTGACCATGTCATTGACCATTTCCGTAATGATGATCCGACCGGGCGGCATGACTTGCTGCATCGCAATGCCTTCCCCGATAGGAACAACAGTGCAGGCTTCGCCGAATGCCTGTCGGGCTGCTCCGATGAACGTGTCAACCGTCAAAGCTTGATCCAGCAGATCCGCCAGGACGGCTTGCCAGCACCCCATGCCCGTCTCGCTCTGCCCGGACCTCAATGGTCGAGTGCTGGTGAAGGATGGAAGTGCGTCGGACTCGCTCTCCGGGTGGCTGATCGTCGACGACGTTCCGTGCTCTGGGAGGTCGCTGCTGGAGCGTGACCAGGATGAGATCGACGTCAGCCACTGGCCGTCTTTCTGACTAGCCCGGAGGCTTGCGGATCGCCAGTCAGTCTCCTGCGTCTCCGGAACCGGGGAACTCCAAGCGAACAATGTTTGCGTCGTGGTGGACTGCAAGAGGTCCGTCATAGATCACCAGCAGGTCAGCGGTTCGTGTCCCATGCCAACAATCCACGGATCATTTTGTCTCAACCACTAAGCCACGGCGTGATCATTGACGCAACGCCTCCGAGGGCGGCAATCAGAAATGCTTGCGATACGATCCGCTCGGTGCGGGACCAACGCCGATAGTCATCGGCAAAACTTTCGATCAGTGACATTTCGACCTTCCCTGGCCACCCAAATCCTTTCACGTTGTGACCATGCGATCAGTTTAGAGAAGCAGGTGAGAAGTAACTATGAACCAGATCACGCCCTGGATCTCGCGTGCCGAAAATGGTTTTGATTGCCGACGATCTGCTTCCCCCAGGACTATGGCTGGCGAGAACGTCGAATGGTCGCTCGGTTATGCCAGTGTCCAGCCGGATCGCGTGACCGCTGCGGGAGTGGGCGAAATCAACCTAAACGCTGATTTCTGCATTGAAGTCTCTCGAGATACCGAAGCGGCCCACATTCCATGTGACCGTGATCCGTATCTGAGGGCATGATCCATCGGTATTCGGCAAGTACGTTCAGGCGTATTGTTGCCGACCTGGAAAGAGGTCAAACATAACTTTAGAGAAGCGTTGAGACATGATCTTGGCTGACGAACTGGGTGGCAGGCGAAGTCGATACTGGCCGGTTAGAATTCCAGTATAGTAGACGTCATCCGGGCAAGAAAACGCCTTGCAGCATTGGTATCCTTCCACTGACCTCGAGAAAAACCCTGTTTGTCATGGTATGACTTTCTGGTGAACCTGTAGGGATCGGCGAGAAAGGGATAGGAATGTTCCCACCTTCAAGGAGAAATTCAGCAGCATCGTCGAAGCCATTGATCCGTCATGTATTTTCCAGGTGAGGATGCACCATGTCTTCCCTCTAAAAACATCTGCAAGAATCCTTCGTGTGAAACCTCGAAAGGTATGCCTATTTTCTAACTACTCCTTCAAGTAAAGAGTTGTTAATTCTTTGAAAGAAAGATGTCTCATGCCTCACGTGCATTTGGTTTGTAGGTACGATCATGTCTGTCGCACACGCCCGCGAACATCCACTACGCTTGCCCTATGATGCCTATGATGCCAATGATCCCTCTTCCTCCGGGGAGACAGGAATGGTTGCTGGAATGCCTGCGGCTCCTTTCCGCGGAGGCGTCAACACACAGTCGACGCACTGCAATCCGGCTTGGATCAATCTGGCTGAACCTATCGCGGGACTGGATTTCGGGCACGGTCGCGTTGAGTTTGTCTGGCCGAGTGATCAGGACGGCAGGCCGGCCCCGGCTGCCGTCCCCCTTGCGACCCAGGACAATCGTCGTCGGCCCCACCAAGCCGGCTATGAGTGGATCGAGGTCACCGCCAGTCTTGGTCAGCACCCCTACGATCTGCGGCCTGGATGGGAGAACCCACAGATCACTCTTGCTGACGTGAAGCGGTGTTATGTCTTGAGAGAGGGGGAAGAGCCCGTTCTGAGGAACGAAGAACGGCATGCCCTGGCTGTGCAGGGTGCCGAGATCGGCATCTGGGACTGGGACATCGAGCGAGGCACGCTTTACTGGTCGCCGCTGCTCAAGAGCATGGTCGGCATGACGCCGGAAGACGAGCCAGTCCCAGGCACGACGTTCAAGAGCCTGCTGCATCCCGACGACCAGGAGCGGGTTGACGACGTGCTTCGGCGACATCTGGCTGAACGGCAGCCGTATGACACCGCGTGCCGCCTCCGGCGACCTGACGGCAGTTACCGCTGGATCCGGGTCAAAGCCCAAGCGACGTGGAACGCGGATGAACAACCGACCCGTCTTGCGGGATGCATCTACGACATCACCGACCAGAAACGGGCTGAGGAAGAACTGCGAGCCGCTCGCGATGCGGCGGAGACGGCGAGCCGGGCGAAGTCGCTGTTCCTTGCCACCATCAGCCAGGAACTGCGGACCCCCCTGAACACTATTCTCGGCATGGGCGAGATCCTGAAGGATGCCGTTATCAGCTCACCGAGTGCTCGCTGCCAGAAAAATACCGCGGTCATCCACCGCAGCGGTCAGCACCTGCTCGGATTGATCGACAACATCCTTGAGATGGCCCGGCTCGAGGCGGAGCAGGTCGAGTTCCATGAGGAGACAGTCGCTCTGGCCGCGGTCCTTGACGAAGCCATTCAGTCGGTCCGGCTGTCACAGCGGGAAGCACGGCATAGGCTGACACTGGACCTGCCCAGTCCTTTGCCCGTCTTGTCGGCGGACCGACGCTGCCTGAAGCAGGTGCTGATCAACGTTCTAAGCGAGGCCGTCAAATCCACGCCGAAGGACGGCCGCGTTTCTGTCAAAGTCAGCAGAAGCGGAGCGGCTCTGGACATCGTGATTGAGGATAGCGGACCAGGGGACTGCGGGGATGTCGCTCCCAACGTCCTGCACCCCCTCTTTCGCCTCGAGAACGTCATGGCTCAGCGGCACCAGGGTACTGCTCTGGGATTGTTCATCTCCAAGGTACTGGTCGAGCGGCACGGCGGGATCTTCCAGGTCGAGAGCAACCCAGGCGGAGGCAGGGCTGTGTACATCAGCTTGCCGGCCGAGCGTCTGCCGACCGGCATGGTCAGGCAGGTGAATGGGACAAAGGTGTGGCGTCACCTTGCTAGGAACGTGATCTGACGACTTTGCTCACACCACACTGCATCGACAAGGGACGTCCTTCGCAGTCGTCGATCATCCTTGCCGCAGAGCGACGGGTTGACCCAGCCAATGGACGGCAGACAGCCTAAATAACAAGCTCCAATGGTGAAGACGCCCCTGATGTCGAAGAATTTTGGAACAGGAAATCGCTGGCGAGATCGATCACTGGGTCAGCGAGCAGAACACCGAAGTGAGTGCAGGCAACGTGGTGGTAGTCTGGTCCCGCGAGGGTGGTCTGGGACGCCACAGTTATAACACCGTCGTTGGCCTCACTCACCTGAGGGCTGTGGCCGCCGGTGGATACCACCGACCGTACCGGAATGTTGATTTCAGACTCAAGAAGATCTTCAACTGCGTTTCCGAAGGGACTGCTGCCGGCAGCCACGCGAGTGTGCCAAAACGCCACGATCAGCACGCTCGGGCTTGGGCTACAGCCGAACGGCGTTGACATAGTGAAGATCCGCTCGACAGGTTCCCCGCTCGCCAGGAGGCCAAGAGCGACGATGCCCCCCAAGGAATGAGCGATGACGCTATAGGGCTCACCATCAAAGCTGTCGCTGGTGATGCACTTGAGATTGCTGACGATGTCATCCACCGAGCCAGTAAGGCAGTCGTAATCGGCGAGGACGGCGTGGTGATCCGGCAGATCATCCACCATCCGGCTGAAGATCGTTGAGGAACCGTAGGCCCCGTGGATGTACAAGATGTTCTGGGTCACTAACTCTCTCCTGGGATCCATGCGGCTTAGGCCGCTCTCGAAATCCCTGGTAGCGGAACTTCAGGCACCTGCATTGTTCAAGGCAGCGGATCGACTGTGACCACCTGCCGGCTGTCCAGGCGGCGAACACTTGCTCTGCTTATGCCCTGTTGTGATAAAGCTCAAGGTTGTGAGGCTGTGGTGATGTTGGTTTAAACCCGTTCATAACCTGCTCGACGACCTGAATGCTTCGGACAAGACTTCGATCATCATAAGGTTTTCTCAAGCAGCCCACGGCGGCGTGGCACGAAGCAACCGAATGCTCGACATGGCTCGTGGCGAACAGCGACGGGATCGCCCAGCGGGTATGGATTGCTCGGGCCGCCTCCACTCCATTGCCCTTGGCCAGCCAGATGTCCATCAGCACCAGATCGGGGCGACAACAGGCAGCGAGATCAATTGCCTCCTCCGAGGTCATGGCAAGCCCCACCACGCTGTGGCCCGCCATTTCAAGGTCGGCCTGGGTGCCCAAGGCTATGATAGGCTCGTCTTCAACTATCAGAATACGCATGACATGACCAATCCGATTTGGATAGCTGACGAAGATGTTTTGCTGCCGAGCTAAGACAATCAGAACGGGCTAGCCTTCCGCCAGTTCCAATACTATGAGATTTTTTTCAACGTACAAACTGTGGAGCTTTCAACGCCTTTGAGCATGTTTGTATCGTCTAAAAGCAAGCATCATTGCTACTATAGCTGTGGCAAGCTGTCCTTTGTTTCACTTGGAACGAATGCTAACCGCTATCGTAGGGATCATCAGAAGCCTCATACGCAGTGCCGGTACATCATCCCGTCTAACGTTGAACTGACCGCAGCCGGATTGAGACGGCCTGTCCAGCAATCATCAAGGCAGCGGCATGGGGCTGTCCATCACCATCACCAAGGCCCTAGTGGAGCGGCACTGCGGGACCTTGGGTATTGAAAGTGGCCTGGAGAGGGTACCATCGTGTGTATTAGGCTGCCGTTTACTTCCTTACGGTTGGATATTGCAGAGTTCTCGGGTGGTGCCGGCGGCGTGGCCATGACGATGGAGTGAGTGACCTCGTCAACAAGGTCAACTCCCTGACATTGCGGGTTAGCTATAACGCTTTAATCCATAGCAGCCACACTACTCGCCTTATCCTTGCAGCGGAGGTAGATGCCTGATCGGGAGACTGGCCGTCGCAGCCTAGGTCGCCCACCCGTGAACATCGACCTTTCGCCTCGCCGCCTGTGCCACCGTGTCGATGGCGGCTGAGACTGCCAGCGGTGCCGCGTAGTGCATCATGTGCCCGGCATCCGGGATGATCTCAAGCGTGCTCTGTGAGATCTGCTCGTGTAGCCAGATCGCGTGATCCTCGTGGTCCACGATGCGATCATGATCGCCGGCCATGATGTAGACCGGAATGTGCAGATCGGGCAGACGTTCCTCCAAGTCGTGTACCGCCGGCATCATTGTCACCGCGTCCTGTGACTCGGCCCGGATCTGGCCGGGCCGTACCGGGAAGGCATGGGGAAACGCTTCGCTGAACCGATGGGGCACCGGTAGGGGTGAGAACATCGCTTTGAGGTTCGCCGGCATCAGGGCGGCACCGACGAGCGGGGCCACGGTGTAGCGGAACAGGTCGCCCACCACGGGAATTGCCGGGATGGCAACGAGGCCGGCATCGTAGCGGATAGTCTGCTGGTAGTAGCCAGCCAGCAAAACGAGGCCGCTCGCCCCACCCTGGAGCCCCATCTCCAGAGCGACGATGGCTCCCCAGGAGTGGCCTACCACGACGGGCATCTCGACGCCGAGCCGGGCCAGGGCCTCAATCAGGAGGTCGGCTTGTTGGGCCGCAGTCCACATCGAGCCTTGGGGCCTGTCACTGTAGCCGTAGCCCGGTCGGTCGAAGGCGAGGACCGTGTGGTGGCGGGCCAACCGATCCAGGATGCCGCTCATGACCCAGTCCTCGTTGGTCACGACGTTGCCGTGGATGAGCACCACCGGTGGTCCATTGCCTTTGCGGAGGTAGTGCAGTCGCACGCCATCGACCTCAATGAACTCGCCGGCCGGTGGGTGCTCCTCCTCGGCCCGGCGTGCCCGGTAGGTGTTGTAAATGGCCATAGCCCCGAGTGCCGCTGCTGAGCCGGCGAGGATCGCTCCAGTTCGGGATCGCGTCGAGCGACCCTTTATCGCTTTGAGGGCGTGCGAGGTGTATGACCATAATCCGCTCAAGGAAATCTCCGATTGGCTCTCAGTTGCGATAAATGCACCACAACAAGCATGCGTTCAGAGAACCGGATTGACTGGAGAGAGTTCCGGACGGCTTGCCCCCGTTCTGGCCAAATGTGCTTGGGCTTTGCTCAACGTGCTGACCAGAACCCAGCCTCCGATATGATAGCGGCAGCGGGTGTGCCTCGTCACGTTGCCCCCGATCAGGAGCGAACTGATCTGGTGCTACTTTTCGGTACATGGACAGCCCATGTCGGGATCCGGACCGAGCAAATCCGGAAGGTTCTCCCGGCTCTGGATCCCATTCATAAGGTTGTTATCTCAAGCAATATAGGAAAATGAAAAGGCCGCTCTAAATGCAGCTTTCAAAGAACCGTGCGGCCAAGGCAGCATTGATAAAGAAACAGTAGCCGCTATTTGCAATCAGATGAAACAATTACTGGTTAGGGTCAAGCGTCGATATAACTGTGAATTGAGTGGTCATACCGACCTAAAAGTATTAGGCAAGAATTCAACGTCTGTCGTTTTCTTAGCCCCAATTGGGTCACTCAGGACGATGTTGGAAGCGTTGAGATATATGTGCTGTTTCTCACTGGCAAAACAACAGTATCAGGATCACCGTGGTGCAGGATCAACATGCCGAGGAGCCAGTCGCCATGGTAAGTATTCAGAAGAGCATCATCATCGCGGTTGGCTTTCTGGCCGCAATGGCAGGGACTGGCTGGGCCGGTAGTGAGGCCGAATATGCCATCGGCTCCGACGACGTCGAGCGGATCTCAGGAGTGGCTCAGGCGGCCGCCACTACGGCCCTGAGCCTCAGTCGCAATGAGATGGTAGCCAAGTTGCCGCAGTCTCATGGAGGCAGTGCTGTGTCAGACGGCATCGAGAGCACGTGGCAGACGACCCTGCCGGGTTCCATTGGTTCGGACGGTGTCGAGAGCACGTGGCAGGCGGTCCAGCCGGTTTCCATCGGTTCGGATGGTGTCGAGACCGCATGGCACATGATCCAGCCAGCCTCCATCGGTTCGGACGGCTATGAAAGATCCGCCTATTCTGGCCCACGGCAAGCCGATAGCTGGTGAGCAGGAGTGTCTGCCATGTTCGAATGACTCTTCGGTGTACCCTTCAGGGCAACATTCTGGCCGTTGGACTGTCCGTAGCCGAAGCGTCGACTGCCTAGGAGAGCGGCTCAATATCGGCCGTCACCAAGGAGATCCAGCAGGCAGGTGGTGATTGGTCCTGGTGGCCATAGGGAGTGAGGAAGCGGGCGGTTCAGCACGACAAAGGGCAATGTCCCTGGAACGGCCAAGAGTGTCCGTTGCTGGTGGGTTGGGGTGTCATAGGCACCATGGATGACGCCGCTCGTATCGCCGACTAGTTGAAGGCGATGCCGCTGATCGACTTCAGCCGTGTCGTCGCCCGTCGCCACCAAGACCAGTTAGTCGGGGAGGACCGCCTGACGGACCTATCCAGGGCCGTTGATTGCGGGCGGAACCTGCTGTCCCCCCAAGCAATAGTACAGACCGGGGACGATCACGGAAGCGGCCACGATCATCGACAACACAGCGTCAACTGAGACCAAGATTTCACTCTATTCGTAGGGAGTTCCCGGTATGGGATCTGGCCAGTCGTATACCATGACATCCGGCACGGTGATAAATTCACGGATCAGCGGCTCGACCCGCTCCCACGATCCGTGGGCGAGGCCGCAGCCGACCCGCGGCATCGCGATAACCGGAATGTTGTGGATGATCGCCAGGGCGTTGACCTTGGCGAAGCACAAGGCGACCGCCTCGTAATCGACGTAGACCCGGCGGGAATCCCGGCCGTAGTCCTTCTGCGTGATGCAGTTGGCAATGATGATCGTGTCCGGCTGGGTGCGGAACCGCCAGTGGTAGATCGGCGAGTCGTTGGAACCGTCGCGACGCTCAACCGTCCAGATGACCTCGCCGAGCGGCAGGTGCTCGCCCCCCTCGCCGACCACGTACTGCCAGACCTTGTGGTAGATCATGTAAGTGGTCGGCCACTTGGACCGGATGGTGTCCGCGATTCCGGACCGCATGACGCCCCGCGAGTTCGCCCCGTGCAGCAACAGTCGTTCCGGAGCCTGGGTGGCGTCGGCATGCCGGTAGATAATCTTCATGTCCGCTCTCCCTGATGGCCGGCCTGGATCTCCCGGAACCCCGAGACGAGCCAGGGCGATTCGCCATGACCGGCCAGATGAAACGCCCGGCCCAGGACAGTGGTTCATCGATAATAAAATTTCGTTTTTCTGCCCGAAAAGGCTGGTTTCTTCCCGAGACAGTTCACTTTGTGATATGGTGGAAACATCGAGTTTGGCATGGAATAAAACGGAATAAAACGGGAGGACGGCAATGAACGACCGACATGGCCCGAACTGGCTGTCGCTGCTGTGGCAGCGGGCAGCCGGAAGCTTCCCGGTCGACCCTCGCGGGAGCAATCCCTGTCTCCCGAGGATCCATCAGGGCAGCGGGTTCGACTGCGACGGCCATCCCATCCCCACCGGGCACGCCGATTTTCCCAAATCCCCAGTGACCTGGGTTTGATCCCTGAGCAGACTCCGCCGAGATCCCCCACCGCGAGGCGGGGGTTTTCACTTGTTGCTGAAAATCCGGAAGCCGATCTGCTTGACGTCCTGGACCTCCTCTCCCCGGCATCCAGCAAACAGCCCGGCGGTTCGAGCACCTCGCCGTCGGGTCGTAAATACCTCTCAAGGTTTCTCACAAGGATTTCCCATGCCGCCCTACGCTCATGAAGGAGCAGATCTTCGGGCCGCTGGCAGACCGGTACCGGGAGTATGTCTGCGACATACATGGCAGCGGCACGCACCTGTTGGATCTGATCAACGAACTGCTCGACACGGCGAAGATCAAGGCGGGACATTTGGAGTATCACGAGGAACCGGTCTGCCTCCGGGAGATCCTCGACGAGGCGATCAGACTGACCCGGTTGTCGGGGAGCGATTGCCCGGCATACGCTGGATCTCGACGTGCCCGAGCCACTGCCGGATTTGCTCGGGGATCGTCACAGTTTCAAGCAGGTGCTGATCAATCTCCTCGGCAATGCCGTGAAGTTCACGCCGGAGGGTGGACGCATCAGCGTCGCGGCGAGTACGGCGGCCGGAAGCCTGGAAATCGTAATCCATGACACCGGGATCGGCATCCCCAAGGATCGGATTGCGGATCTCTGCCAGCCGTTCAAACGGATCGAGACCGTCCTGTCCTCTCGGCATCAGGGTAGCGGTATGGGGCTGTTCATCACCAAGACCTTGGTGGAGCGGCACGGCGGGACCCTGGTAATCGAAAGTGGTCTGGGAGAGGGCACCACCGTCCGTGTCAGATTGCCGCTTCCGCCGACCGGCTAGGTACCGCAAGGTTATCAGACAGTACTGACCTCTTGATCATGAACTGAGCGACCAGTAGAGTCTGCTGCACTGGTGTGAAGAGCCGGAGTTCAACATGCTGGGAGCAATCATCGGTGACATCGTCGGCTCAATCTACGAACACGACAACATCAAGACGAAGGACTTCCCGCTGTTCGCGAAGGGGGCAACGTTCACCGATGACACCGTATGCACTATAGCCATAGCGGACTGCCTCCTCTCCGGCGGCGACTTCGCCGACCATCTTCGGACCTGGGTTCATCGCTATCCACAAGCTGGGTACGGAGGCATGTTTCTCCGCTGGGCCTTCACCGACGGCATGGGGCCATACGGTAGCTGGGGCAATGGATCTGCCATGCGGGTCAGTCCAGTCGCCTACGCTGTCGTGGAAATTGAAGCGGCGATGCTCCTGGCCGAGCAATCCGCCATCGTGACCCACGACCATCCGGAAGCTGTCAGCGGGGCTCAGGCGGTCACCATGACGATCCAGTTGGCCCTCCAAGGGCGAGACCACGACGAAATCCGACAGGCCATTGAGCAACGGTTCGGATACGACCTCAGTGACAACGTGGACAGTATCCGGCCGTGGTACGCGTTCGATGTTTCCTGCCGGGGGACGGTGCCGCCAGCCATCATCTGTGCGTTGGAGGCTACTGATTTCGAGGACGGCATTCGCAATGCCGTCTCCATCGGCGGCGATACCGACACGCTCGCCAGCATCACCGGCGGGATCGCCGAAGCCCTGTTCGGCGTGCCAGAGTGGATCGCCGAGGAAGCCCTGGCCCGGCTCGACGACGATCTGCGGGACGTGGTGGAACGCTTCCGGGCGGTGTATCCAAATACCAGCCACACCACGCCGGTATGAAGAGCCGGTAGGCAGCCACTGGATCGGAATTATGGGACCGACGCCGAGCGGTCGCCAACATGGCAATACCGCCTCCGCGTCGCTTCTATCTCCAGGATCGCAATAGCCTCCTCGACCTGCTCACGACGTGCGAGGATGTCAGCGAGCCACCCCGCCGACGTCGAGGCTCTTGAAAGACTGTCTTCTCCAGTAGCGTTCGTTGACTCCCATGATGCTGGACAAGGTCGCGACACCGATTTGCCTGAGTGGCGGAGCCCCAGGGGCCGACCTCGAATGGAGCCTGTGTGCCCGTGCGGCCGGGCACATGGTGATCCACTGGTCCTTTGCCGGTCACCGCACCAAGGCCCCGCTTGGGGAACGCGTGATCCTGCCGCCCGATCTCCTTGCTCGGGCCGACCCCTTCCTGGTGGCCGCCAACCGCACGCTGAAGCGGCAGTTTCCCAGCCAGACTGCGTACGCGACCAACCTGCTTCGGCGGGACTATTTCCAGGTCGTGTGGAGCAGGGCCGTCTATGCGGTCGGCGACTCCATGGACGGCATGATCGCCGGCGGCACCGCCTGGACTGTCCAGTTGTTTCTGGATCGCTTTCCCGACGCTGAGAGCGTCGAAGCATACTTCTTTGATCAGCGGCAGCGTCAGTGGTTTAGCTGGCACCGGGGCTGGATCGCCATCAAGCTACCGCCCCACCCCCAGGGGACCTGGGCGGGCGTTGGCAGTCGCGATCTCAGGTCGAGCGGGAAGGCTGAGATCCACCGGCTCATGGGGTACGAGAGAGCAGTTGAAGGCTGAAACCACGAATCGCCTCCAGTCGCGACACGGGTTTTTCAAGTGCTCCATCCGCCCATCGGGGACCGACGGAGGAGGCGATCCTGTGGCACACTGGGCGACGAAAACTCGACCATGTCCCACCGGACAGGAGGAAGCCATGTCGATTGCAGGAGATCCATCGAGGCACCTGTGGTTCCTAAATACCGAAGTGACCATCAGGGTGTCCCATGTGGAAGGAAGCGACGGGACATCCGTCCTGGAACATCGGGCACCCCATGGCGACTCACCACCGCTCCACGTCCACCTCAATGAAGACGAGATCTTTCACATTCTGGAAGGCGAGATGCTGTTCCGGGTGGCTGACCGGAATGTGCATGCTGGTACCGGTGACACCCTGCTGGCTCCTAAGGGGACTCCACACACCTACCGGGTTGATTCCGCCGATGGTGCACGCTGGCTCACCATCATACGGGGTGGGGATTTCGAAGGTTTAGTGAGATCGTGCAGCCGACCGGCTCAGCGTTCCGGATTGCCCGACCCATCGGGGTCACCGACACCGGAGCAGGTCGAGGCATTGGCGGCAGAGTGTATGCGGCACGGCATCGAACTTGTCGGCCCTCCGTTGCACTGAGGGATATAGGGGAGCGATCCTTGCCAAACCGTTATACAGAGAGTCCCGGCAGTGGAGAGGCACAACGGCGAAGGCTCTCCAAACTCCAGGCTCAACTGCACCCAGCCTGCCATGCTGCAGCGGCCACATCGCATCCGCCGCGTGAGATCTTCATCAGGGCATTCCAACCGTGACGTTCCAGCAGATCAAGCACGTCAAGAACAGCCCAGTGGCCACATTGGCAATTGGTCGCTGATATTAACCCCAACCATTGCCATGCCCGATTTTGGACGGATGGGGCTGCTCCCGAAGCCTGCTGTGTCGAGCCGCGGCGTTCCGCGTACCTTGATTGGCTTTAGCGACGGCTCTAACCCGGCAAGGCTTCGAGTGCTCCAATCAGGTGCTGGGGCAGGATCGGCTTCACCAGCACCCCATCCGGGGCCGCTGCCTCGATCCGTAGCCGTGTCGCAGTCTCGTTTGATCCGGTCAGAAAGATAATTTGGCAGGGATACTTCTGGCGAATGCTCTGGGCTGCCTCCACGCCATCCAGATCGCCCTTCAGGCGGACATCCATCAGGATGACCTTAGGGCGGTACCGAACAGCCATGTCAATGGCCGCCATCCCGGCCTTGGCGATGTAGAGGTTTCGGTAACCCTGGTCTTCCAAGGTCATCTGTAGTCCGAGGCGAACGAGATTGTCGTCGTCCACGATCAGAATGGGGTCATCGCGTGTCAGCATGGCAAACCGGGAGGGCAAGGAAACGTCACGGCGACCTGGGTCCCGTGATCTTGATGAATCGCGATCTCGCCATCCAATTGATCGACCAGTTCGGCAATGATGTGCTGGCCAATGGTGACCGTTCCGAAAGTTGCCGGCATGCCGACGCCGTTGTCGGCCACGACGAGGCGGGCTTCGCCGTCGCCCACAAGCGTCAGCCCGACCTCGACGATCCCGGCCCGGCCGGATGGAAACGCATGCTTGTAAGCATTCGAAACCAGTTCGGTGACCAGCAATCCCAGTGAGATGGCAAAGTCGATCTCAAGCTGTACTGCCCCGCTGCTCAAGGCCGACCAACGGTTTCCTTATTCTCCGTGCTTTTTAAGGAAAGTTAATCTATTCAAAAACACTATGCATTCGGCGTGACTACGACCTATCGACCGGTCTGGTCCATGCAGCTTTGCAACGCGATTTATGAGGCTGGCGAACGTTGAGGGAAGGGACACCATCATCTCGCGTTCTGGCGGATCTCCGAGCGATGCGTATGGCTGCTGAGGCAGTCAGTTGGACTGCTGCTGTGATCAAACCGTGTGGTAGAATCAAAGATACTCTTGTGAATATTCTACTATACATTGTAAATTACTGTGGGATTATTTGCCGGCCGGCTCCTAGCCCGGCATACGGCGGGATCTTTGAAGCCCCACAAAGCGAATAGGCCGGAGAACAGGTCCCCGGCCTATTTCTGCTCCATGTCACACGTTCGAAGAGCTTTGTGAAAAGCTCTTTTATCGACCAAGCTAAGTCAGTCTAGGATCGTTCCCAGAATGCCGCCGCCGACCGCACCGGCTGCTGCTCCGGTTTTTCCTCCGAGAGCGTAGCCGGCGGCTCCGCCGGCTCCGGTGCCGACCATCTGTTCCGTGCTGCATGCTCCCAAGGCCAGCAGGCCGAGGACAACGCCAATCAAATGCATCCGTCGCATGGTGTGTCTCCTTCTAGGCTTCATAACAGTCAATACGCCGGTTCATTCCGTTGACGGCTCTTGACTGACATCAACAAAGAGAGAGGAGTCAAAAAGGCTGTGCTAAAGCGGCCGCATCTTCAACGCTCTATTTAAAGTTGACGCGATGACCTCCACTTCCTAGCAACTCTTAGTGTCCGTCCGGAAAAAGCTTGAGGCATTGGAATCGCTTATGATTCCCTGA
>NZ_JCACHA010000655.1:0-13856 GCF_059503625.1 Skermanella sp. | reverse complement strand
CCCCAGTACCGGTCGGCAGGTACCTCGATCGGACCGAAGCTGTCGGTCTCTGTGCGAAAAGCAGGCGTGTCGGCCATGGACAAGTTCCCCCGGACTGATGTCTTCGATTGCCGGGGGTTTTACCACAGCCCCGCGCCGGAACAAGCGGTCTGGACTATCGCGCCCGCGCGCGTCGCCAAATGCCGCACCTTTGGCGGCTATTTCGGGCTTTATTCAGATTTCGACATTCGCGCCCAGCTCGACCACCCGGTTCATGGGCAGGTTGAAGAAGTCGGTAGAGGTGGCGGCATTGGTGACCATCCAGGCGAAGATCGCCTCCCGCCAGTGCGGCATGCCCGACCGGCCGCTGGGCCGCGCGATCATGCGCGTCACGAAATAGGACAGCCGCATGGGCTCGTAGAAGAAGCCCAGGTCCGCCTCCTTCGCATTGGCGAGAGCCGTCGGGATGTCCGGCGTCTGCATGAAGCCGTAATGCAGCACGACGCGGTGGACGTTGTCGCGGATCAGCTTCGATTCGATCCGCGCGTCCTTCCGGACGAAAGGGACGTTCTCGACGATGACGGTCAGCAGCACGACGCGCTCGTGCAGGATCTGGTTGTGCTTCAGGTTATGCAGCAGGGCTACCGGCGTGCCCAGCGAGTTGCCCGAAAGGTAGACCGCCGTACCCTTGGCGCGCGGCAGGTTCTCGGCGCTGTCCAGCACCAGATCGATCGGGATGGAATCATGCTCCATCCCGTCGCGCAGGCGGGTGCGTCCGCGTTTCCAGGTCGTCAGGACGATGAAGATCGCCGCACCCATCACCAGCGGCAGCCAGCCGCCGTAAGGGATCTTGACCGCGTTCGCCAGGAAGAAGGCGCCGTCCACCAGCAGGAACGTCCCGGTGAGCAGCCGGACCCAGCCGCGCCGCCAGCCCCACAGCCGGCCCATCACCATGCCGGCAAGAATGGCGGTGATCAGCATGGTCCCGGTGACGGCGATCCCGTAGGCCGCCGCCAGATTGCTGCTCGAGCCGAACAGGAGGACGAGCACGACCACCGACACCATGAGCGTCCAGTTGACGAAGGGGATGTAGATCTGCCCCATCTCCCGGTCGGACGTGTGCTGGATGTGCATGCGCGGCAGGTAGCCGAGCTGGATCGCCTGCTGCGTGATCGAGAAGGCGCCGGAAATGACCGCTTGCGACGCGATGATCGCGGCGGCCATGGCCAGGAAGACCAGCGGCAGCGCCAGCCATTGCGGCGCCATGCGGATCAGCGGGTTGTCGAGCGTGTCCGGCGCCGCCAGCAGCATGGCGCCCTGCCCGAAATAGTTCAGCAGCAGGGCCGGCCAGACCAGCAGGTACCACGCGACCCGGATCGGTACGCGGCCGAAATGACCCATGTCGGCATAGAGCGCCTCGGCCCCCGTGACGGCCAGGACGACGGCGCCCAGCGCCAGCATGCCGTTGCCGCCCTCCTTCATGAAGAACATCACGGCGTAATGGGGGCTGAGCGCCCACAGGATCGTCGGGTCCTTGACGATGTGCTGGACGCCGAGGACCGCGAGCACGACGAACCACAGGATCATCACCGGTCCGAACAGCGCGCCCACCAGGGCCGTGCCGGACCGCTGAAGGGCGAACAGCAGCACCAGGATCGCGATGGTCAGCGGGATCACCACGTATCCGAACTCGGGCGCCGCCACCTGTAGGCCCTCGACCGCCGACAGGACTGAAATGGCCGGCGTGATGACGCTGTCGCCATAGAACAGCGCCGCCGCCGCGAGCCCTAGCGACCCCACGATCAGCGCCCGGCGCGAATTCGGCTCCGCAGCACGGCTGAGCAGCGCCAGCAGGGCAAGGCTGCCGCCTTCCCCGTTGTTGTCGGCCCGCATGATCACGATCACGTATTTGATCGCGACAATCAGCGTCAGCGCCCAGAAGATCAGGGACAGCACGCCCATGACGTGCAGCCGGTCGATCGGCAGCGGATGATGGCCGCCGAACGTCTCCTTGATCGTGTAGAGCGGGCTTGTTCCGATATCGCCGAACACCACGCCGATTGCAGTGATGAACAGCGCGAAGACGGACGTCCGGCGTGGCGTCTGGGCAGAGGACAAGCGAGCTTTTTCCGCATTGGTGTCGGACGTCGAGTTGTTCAATAGGGCTTTTGGCCTAAAGTCAAGCGGACGAAAACCGTTGCTTGACCGGAAGGATGCGAGCGGAGATCAGACGGCGATCACCTTGCCCGGATTCATGATATTCCGGGGGTCGAGCGACTGCTTGATCGTGCGCATGACGCTGACGCCCTCCCCATGCTCGGTCGGCAGGAAATGCATCTTCCCGTAGCCGACGCCGTGTTCGCCCGTGCAGGTGCCGCCCATCGCCAGCGCCCGCAGCACCATTCGCTCGTTCAAGCGCGCGGCCTCCGCCATCTCGTCCGGTTTGGCCGGATCGATCAGATAGACGAGATGGAAATTGCCGTCGCCGACATGGCCTACCAGCGGCGCCATCAGGCTTGACTGGGCCAGATCGGCCTTGGTCTCCACGATACACTCCGCAAGCCTGGAGATGGGAACGCAGACGTCGGTCGGCCAGCCGCGCGAGCCGGGACGCAGCGCCAGCGCCGCGTAATACGCGTCGTGCCGGGCCTGCCACAGGCGGGAGCGGTCCTCCGGCTTCTCGGCCCATTGGAAGTTCACGCCGCCGTACTCGGCTGCGATGGCGGAGGCCATCTCGGCCTGCTCCTTGACGCCGGCAGGCGTACCGTGGAACTCGAAGAACAGCGTCGGTGCTACGGCATAGTCCAGCTTGCTGTACGCTACAACGGCGCCCATCTGGACCTCGTCCAGCAGCTCGATCCGGGCGACCGGGATGCCGGACTGGATCACGGTGATGACGGTATCGACCGCGTCCTTGATGGTCGGGAACGGACAGACGGCGGAGGATACGGCTTCGGGAATTCCATAGAGCCGCAGGGTAATCTCGGTGATGACGCCCAGCGTACCTTCGGCCCCGACGAACAGCCGGGTCAGGTCGTAGCCGGCGGCGGACTTCCGCGCCCGGCCGCCCGTCTTGACGATGCGGCCGTCGGCCAGCACCACCGTCAACCCCAGCACGTTTTCCCGCATGGTGCCGTAACGTACGGCGTTGGTGCCGCTGGCGCGGGTCGAGGCCATGCCCCCGATAGAGGCGTCGGCACCGGGATCGATCGGGAAGAACAGGCCGGTATCGCGCAGGTGCTCGTTCAGGCGCTTGCGGGTGACGCCCGCCTGGACGGTGACGTCGAGGTCTTCCGGGCTGACCCGCAGGATCGCGTTCATGCCGGACATGTCGATGCAGACGCCGCCGCGCAGTGCCGCGACCCCGCCTTCCAAGGACGTTCCGGTACCGAAAGGAATTACCGGCGTATCGTGGCGGGCACAGGCGGCAACCACCGCCGCGACTTCCTCGGTGCTCTGGACGAAGGCCACGGCGTCGGGCGGATCGACCGGATGGTAGGACTCATCCTTGCCATGATGCTCACGCACCGCCGCTGCGGTACTCAGCCGCTCACCCAGAAGAGAGCGCAGTTCGGCGATCAGGGCGGCATCGGCGGGAGCACGGGCAAGAACGGCTTCGGCGGTCATGGCGATTTCCTCGGAATGTCATTTTGCCGCAGCCTAGCAGCCGGACCGGTCGAGCACCATCCGGCGAGCACGGCAAAATGGTTCGCAGAGATATGCTTTTTCGGAAGCCTCGGCGCCGCTAGTTCGAGTGCCGGTCATCCAATGGGCCGAAGTCCGTAGCCCCTGTCCGTCGCGCGATGAAGCGCGACAGGCTGGGGCCGACGAACAGGACGACCAGAAAGCGCATGGTCTGGAGCGCCATCACGAACGGAACATCGACGTTGGAGGATGCGGCGATGATCGCGACGGAATCGGCTCCACCAGGACTGGTGGCGAGATAGGCCGTCAGTGGATCGATACCTGCCGTCCAGGTCAGCACCCAGGCGAAACCGCCGCAGATCGCGATCAGGGCGAGGATCGAGGCGGTCACGCGGGGCAGCGCGCGCAGCGCGTGGACGAGGATGGGACGGGTGAAGCGAACGCCGATGCTCCAGCCGACCACCGCGTAGCTCGCCGCAAGCAGCAAGGGCGGCAGTTCGATCGTCATGGTCCCGGAACCGTGCAGCAAGGCGCCGTCGACCATCGGCACCAGCATAGGCCCGGCTGGGATCCGCAGGAGCGGAGCGATGAACGCGCCGGCTGCCGCGAGCGCCATCGTTTCGGCGAAGGGCAGCCATTGGACAGCGCCGAGCCAGTCGGTACCGGCGGCGTGACCGGGCGCCGGCGTCACCCAGATCCTTGCGACGATGCTGGCCACCACCGTCACGAGGACGACGCGCAGATACTGCATGAAGGCGACGAGGCGGACGTCGGCCCCGAATGCTTCGGCCATGAGCGTCATGGCGGACGCCGCTCCCGGACAGGACCCCCAGACCGCCGTCGTTCCGGGCAGCACGCGCCAACGCGTCAGCAGCAGCCCGATCAGGGCGCTCGACGCGATGACGGAGACGATCACGCCTGCGAACAAAGGCCAATCCCGAGCCATCGTTCCGATGATTTCCGGCGTGATGGAACGCGCGATCATGCAGCCGATAACAGCCTGCGCCATGAAGAACGGCACGTGCGGAACGCGCAGCGTTCCCTGACCGGCTGCCACGACGATCGCCGCAACCATGGGACCGAGCAGAAGCGCCGCCGGCAGCCCGATGGCTTCCAGAACCGCCACGAAGATGCCGGACAGGAAGAGCATCGCCGCCCATTGGACGCCCCGCCCGCGCGATCCGAACGACCCGAAATGCCGCCCGAGCACCTTGTGGAGCCGGGAGGGCCGCTCCGGCGGCGGAGAAACTGATGCCATTAAGTCAAATCACATGCGCCGTGCGGATAGTCGGGCAAATCCTACCAGCGCATCCCCGGATGCGGAAAGCAGGAGGCTGTATTGGAGAGCAGTCTTGCTACTCGGATATACGAGGATGCCGTGACCGAAGTCAACGACGGCGGTCTCCCTGCCGTCATGCGGTCAGACGCGCTTGTGGATCCGATACCCGGCTTCACGGGCCGCTGGGCTTCAGCCCTTCGTAGTAGTTGGCGAGCGCCTCGATCTCGGCATCGGTCAGGGGCTTGGCGACCACGTTCATGACCTCGCTCTTGCGGGCGCCGCTTCGGAAGTGTTCCAGCTGCTGGATCATGTAGAGCGATTTCTGGCCGGCGAGATTGGGAAAGACCGGTGAAGTGCCGATGCCGTTGCGGCCATGGCAGGTGATACAGGTACCGAGCTTGGGAACGTCCGCGGACTGGGCGAATGCGGACACCGGCAGAAAGGCCATGGCGATGGTGGCCATGGCGGCGAAACGAAAACTCATAACGACTCCGGAATGAAGTAGCCGGAAGCTCCGGGGCCTGTTTGCACAGGCACCGGAGTTCAGGCATCGCAAGTGCTTATTGGCCTTGATACGAGATGCGGTAGATGGCGCCCGCCGTATCGTCCGATACCAGGAGCGAGCCGTCGAGATACTGCTGGACGTCGACCGGACGTCCGAGATACTCGCCGGTCTTGTCGTCCAGCCAGCCGGACGCGAAGACTTCCGTTCCCGCCGCTTTCCCATCCGGACCGACGCGGGTGAACATGATGCGTGCCCCTATCGGCGTCGTGCGGTTCCAGGAACCGTGCTGGGCGCTGAAGATGCCGCCCTTGTACTGGGCAGGGAACATGTTGCCGTTGTAGAAGGTCAGGCCAAGGTCGGCCGCGTGGGCGTCCATTTCGACCTCCGGCATCACGATATCAGCAGGCGGCTCGTCCTTCGACCAATCCTCCGTCCGGACCTTGCCGCCGCCGTACCAGGGATGGCCGTAGTTCTGGCCGGGCTGGCTGACGCGGTTAAGCTCGCCGGGCGGAATATCGTCGCCCATGCCGTCTACCTGATTGTCGGTGAACCACAGCGTCTTGTCGCCGGGGTTGAAGGCGATACCGACCGAGTTGCGGATGCCTCGGGCGTAGGTTTCCTGCGCCGTGCCGTCGCGGTTCATGCGCTGGATGCTGCCATAGGGGTCCATCTTGGGACCCTTGTCATGCGGCCAGACATTGTAGGGCTGCCCCATCGACAAATAGAGCTTGTTGTCGGGACCGATGGTGCAGACGCGGGCGCCATGGTTGAAGTGCTCTTCCTCCTTGGGAATGAACTGCTCCTTGACGACGGCGACGGCGACGTCGGGGCCTTCGTAGAAGAACTCGACGGCGGGGAACGCCAGCAGGCGGTTATGCTCCGCAACATACAGGATGCCGTCGGGGCTCATGCACATGCCGTTGGGGATCTTGAAGTTGACGCTGGGCGCGAAGCGCTTGACTTCCTCGGCGCGGCGGTCCTTGTCGCGGTCGGTGACGGCCCAGACATCGGTCTTGCGGGTCCCGACGAAGACTGCGCCGACATTGCGGCCGACCGCCATGTGCCGGGCATCGGGAACGATGGCGTAGACTTCGATCTTGAAGCCGGGCGGCAGCTTGATCTTTTCGAGGTTCTTGGAAAGCTGAGCGACTTTCGCCGGGTCCTGGGGAACGGTCTTGAGCGTCAAATCCGTTCCGGTCGTGCGGAAATCCTGCAAGCGGTTGAGATTTTCCTGCGCCAGCGCGGCGCCGGACGAAAGACATGTCCCGAGCAGAAGGCAGCCGGCCAGAATCCTTAATCCAGGCATGATCGTTTCCTCCCCATTGTTTCACTTGGAACCTCTTGTGAGTTCACAAGCGTATTTGATCTTGTTTTCAAGAATAGCCGGTCATTACCAAATGAGGCATTCTCTCAAGTGGTAATACCACCACTGGGAAGGATAGCGAGAAGCGGCTCAGGAGGGCCGCCCCGAACCAAAGGCCAGCCGGGCCGCCAGCCCGACGAAGATCGTTGCGGTAACGTATTGCTGAATACGTGAAATCGTCGGGTTCCGGGCCAGAAGAGAGCCGAGGCCGCCAGCCCCCGCGCCGACCGCGAGGTTGACCAGCGTCCCGGACAAGTTGATGAGCATTCCAAGCACAAAAACCTGGAGCGCTACGGGTCCGGCATTCGGGTTGACGAACTGCGGCAGGAAAGCCAGAAAGAACAGCGCTACCTTCGGGTTGAGAACGTTCGTCACAGCACCGTGGCCGAACACGCGCCAAAGGCTGCGCCGCTCGGGCATCGTTCCCGCAACACCAAGAGGCGGCGCCCGCAGGGTTTTCCAGGCAAGCCAGACCAGATAGGCCGCACCGGCATAGCGCACGACGTCGAAGGCGAGCGGTGACGCCAGCAGAAGGCCGGCCAGCCCCAGTGCCGCGGCCGCCGTGTGGACCAGCGTTCCAGCCCCGATGCCGAGAGCGGCCACGGCGCCCGCCGCCCTGCCCCGGTTCACTCCGGTCGCGAAACAGAACAGCATGTCGGGGCCGGGCGTCAGGTTGAGCGCCAGCACGGCGGCCATGAAGATGGCCAGGGTCGATGAATCGGGCAGCATCGTTCGATTTCCTGCGCAATATCGGTGCGCTACGGCATTTTTGGTGGTTAGCCGACTTGGAATATCATAGAGGGACGAATTATCTTATACCTCATGAAAGCCATGCTCGTATCGATGGCGGTTCTCCTGTTCCTGCTGACCGGCCCAATGCTGGTGGTTGCGATGGGGACCGTGACGCTGGGGGGCCATTGGTCCACCGCCAGCCGGCAATCCTCTCACCAAGCCCCCGATCCCGCCACTACACCCGAAGCAGTCGTGCAGGTCTACGCCGCCCGCGCCTTCTCGTGGCGGGGAGCGTTCGGAATCCATCCCTGGTTCGCCGTGAAGCCGGCGGGAGCCAGCGAGTATATCGTGTACGAGAAGATCGGCTGGCGCGCGATGCGCGGCCTGTCCGCCGTTTCGATCGCGGAGCGGACGCCCGACAGCTACTGGTTCGGGCAGAAGCCGACGATCCTGGCGCAGCTTCGCGGAGAAGCGGCCGAGAAGGCCATCGCCAAGCTGGACGCCGCCGCGAAGGCTTATCCCTACGACCACACCTACCGCATCTGGCCCGGCCCCAACAGCAACACCTTCGCCGCCTTCGTCGCGCGGGCGGTCCCGGAATTGAAGCTGGACCTGCCGCCGACCGCGTTGGGGAAGGACTATCTGGCACCCCGCAGCCTGTTTGCCGCCGCCCCCAGCGGCACCGGCTGGCAATTCTCGCTGTTCGGGCTGTTCGGCGTACTGGTTGCCGTCGAGGAAGGGATCGAGGTCAACGTGCTCGGGCTGACCGTCGGCATCGATCCGTTCGACTTCGCGATCAAGCTGCCGGGACTGGGGCGCTTGGGACCGGGGCCAGGACCTGAAGTCGATGCCGAACTGATCGAGCGGGGGCGGGAGACCAACAGTGGGAGCTGACGTCCCATAGGCACTAAATTAATACTTTCCTGCGCGTCACGCGGGTATTCCCCTCCACTTTACCGTCATGCCAAGACTTGATCTTGGCATCTCCCGGCGAAAGCTGACGTGAGGACTTCAACTTGAAGTCCGGATGTCACCTGCTGAGTTCCTGATAGGAGATACCAAGATCAAGTCTTGTTATGACGAAAATGGGGTGGATGTCCTATGTTAGCGCCTTTGGACTGACTTCCTCGCCCACTTCCAGCCCTCTATCACTCCATTAAACGGTCGGTCCGCCGATGATGGGGAAGCGCTTCTTGATGCTGGCGCTCAGGATGTCCCTGACCTGCCGGTAGACCATCATCCGGGCATCGCGGTTGCCGTCGATCATCGACGGGTCGAGGGTGTTCCAGAACTCGACGTCGCAGGCCATGGTCCGCGTCATTTCGACAGCCCGGTGCTGGGCTTCCGGCGACAGCGAGATCACCAGATCGAACGACGTGTCTTCCAGGAAGTCGAAGGTCTTGCAGCGGTGCCGGGTCATGTCGATGCCGATCTCGTCCATGACGGCGACCATGAAGGGATCGGGGTCCCCTTCCCGCACACCCACCGAATCCACGTAGATCCGGTGGCCGTGGAAATACTTCATCAGCGCTTCGGCCATGGGCGACCGGATCGCGTTGTACGTGCAGGCGAACAGCACGCTGGTGACAGTGGCGCCTCCCGGCGCGCGGATCGTCCCGTCCATCTCCGCCCGCCCCGTCCGTCCGTCACCCGCGAATGTGCAATATGCAGATCAGGGTGAAGAGGCGCCGGGCGGTATTGTGGTCCACCTCCACCTTGCCCGCCAAGCGCTCGCGAAGCAGTTCCGACCCTTCGTTGTGCAGGCCGCGCCGTCCCATGTCGATCGCCTCGATCTGGGACGGCGTCGCCTTCTTGATCGCCTTGTAATAGCTGTCGCAGATCATGAAGTAGTCGCGAACGATCGAGCGGAACGGCGTCAGCGGCAGCAATACCTTGGTCAGGTCGCCGTTCTCGGCATTCCGGATGTCGAACAGCATCCTGTTGTCTTCCATGCTGAGATGGAGACGGAAGGGTCCGGCGTCCGGGTGCTCCTCCGGACGGAACAGGTTCTCCTCCAGCAGGTCGAAGATCGCCACCGCCCGCTCGTGCTCGACTTCCGCCGACCGCCTTACGACGCTGCGTTCGTCCAGAGCCACATGGATGATACGGTGATTCTCATTCGACGGCTGGCTGGTCACCTGGGAGCTCCATTGAGGCGGATCGACACGGACAGCGCATGGGCACCCAATCCCTCGGCTTCCGCCAGGGCCACGGCGGCTGGGCCGATAGCGGCCAAGCTGCCGGGATCGCAGCCGACCAGGGTCGTGCGCTTCATGAAGTCGAGCAGGTTGAGACCGGACGAGAAGCGTGCGCTGCGGGCCGTGGGCAGCACGTGGTTCGGTCCGGCGATATAGTCGCCGATGGCTTCCGGCGTGTGACGGCCCAGGAAGATGGCGCCGGCGTTGCGGATGCGGGCGGCGAGCGCGTCGGGATCGGCGACCGCCAGTTCCAGGTGCTCGGGGGCCAGCCGGTCAACCAGCGGCACCGCCTCGTCCAGATCGGATACGACGATGACGGCACCATGGTCGCGCCAGCTTGCACCGGCGATCTCCGCGCGCGGCAGGGTCTTCAGGTGACCGTCGACCGCCGCCTTGACGGCTTCGGCGAAGGCGGCATCGTCGGTGATCAGAATGGACTGGGCGCTGGTGTCGTGTTCCGCCTGCGACAGCAGGTCGGCGGCGATCCAGGCCGGATCGTTGGCGCCGTCGGCCACCACCAGGATTTCCGACGGGCCGGCGATCATGTCGATCCCGACCGTGCCGAAGACATGGCGCTTGGCCGCCGCGACATAGGCATTGCCGGGACCGACGATCTTGTCCACCGGCCGGATCGTCTCCGTCCCGTAGGCCAGCGCGCCGACCGCCTGGGCGCCGCCGATCCGGTAGATCTCGTGCACGCCGGCGATGCGGGCTGCGGCCAGCACCAGCGGGTTGAGCTTGCCGTCGGGCGTCGGCACGACCATCGTCACGCGCTCCACCCCGGCGACCTTGGCCGGCAGCGCGTTCATCAGGACGGAACTCGGATATGCCGCCGTTCCGCCCGGCACATACAAGCCGACCGAACCGACCGCCGTCCAGCGCGCTCCCAGCCGGACGCCGTCGGCATCGGTATAGGACAGCGCGTCGGGAGTCTGCCGTCGGTGGAAGTCCTCGATCCGCTCGGCCGCCAGCTTGAGCGCGTCCAGCAATCCTGGTTCGATCGACGCCAGAGCGCGGTCGATCTCGCCGGCGGTCACGCGCATCGTATCGACCGTCAGGGTGACGCGGTCGAATCGGGCAGTGTATTCCAGCAGGGCGGCATCGCCACGGGCGCGCACATCGGCGAGGATGGCGGCGACCGCGTTCTGCACGTCTTCCTGTGTCTCGCGCTTCGCGGCAAGCAAGCCGGTAAAGGCGGCTTCGAAGCCCGCGTCGCTACGGTTCAGCTCAAGCGGCATCCACTGCCTCCCGGAAACGGTCGATCCAGCCGCCGATCTCGGTCGGCCGGGTTTTATAGGCTGCCCGGTTCACCACCAGGCGGGATGTTACCTCGGCGATCTTCTCTATTTCCACCAGGCCATTGGCCTTCAGGGTCGAGCCGCTGGACACCAGATCGACGATCCGGCGGCAGAGACCCAGGGTAGGAGCCAACTCCATGGCACCGTTCAGCTTGATGCACTCCGCCTGGACGCCGCGCGCGGCGAAATGCCGCCGGGTAATCTCCGGGTACTTGGTCGCGACACGGATATGGCTCCACCGCGCCGGATCGTCACCCTCCACCATTTCCTTCGGCTCCGCGACGCTCAGCCGGCAGGCGCCGATGCGCAGGTCCAGGGGTGCATAGATTTCCGGATAGTCGAATTCCATCAGCACGTCGTTGCCTGCCACGCCCAGATGGGCGGCGCCGAAGGCGACGAAGGTCGCCACGTCGAACGAGCGGACGCGGATGATGGTCACGTGCCCCAGATTGGTGGCGAAACGGAGCTGGCGGCTGTTCTCGTCGTCGAAGGCCGGTTCCGGCACGATCCCGACGCGGTCCAGCATGGGCCGGACCTCTTTCAGGATTCGCCCCTTCGGCAAAGCCAGGACCAGCGGCTCGTTCGCCAGTGTGGCCGGGGTCGGCGTGACGGGTGCCGATGTGGACGGGGTTGGCAACTGTGTCTCCAGAACTGCGCGGTTCCGGGGTGTGATAGCACAAACGGCGCGGTTGTCACTCCCGGTATATCTCGGGAGCCACCTCCGTATCCAGGAACGGCATTAGGTAAACCGTCACCGTAATATCGGCAAGGTCTTCTCGCCGATCGATGAACTTTCCGGCGGCGGGCATCGGCCCGCCGCCGGTCTACTCGTCCAAAGTCAAGCCGCGTGGCTGGTTTCCGACTGCGTCAGCAGAGCGTAGATCGCCTCCGCACTGTCGGAGCCCCGCAGTTTGTCGCACATGGAGCCGTCACGCAGCAGGCGGGACACCCTGGCCAAGGCCTTCAGGTGATCCGCGCCGGCCGCCTCCGGCGCCAACAGCAGAAACATCAGATCGACGGGCTGATCGTCGATGGCGTCGAAATCGACCGGCCGTTCCAGCCGGGCGAAAACACCATAGACATGCTCCAGGTTGGACAGCTTGCCATGGGGAATGGCGATGCCATGCCCCACGCCGGTCGTACCAAGCCTCTCACGCTCGAGCAGCACGTCGAAGATCGCCCTTTCATGCTGCCCGGTCAGTTCCGCCGCCTTTTTCGCCAACTCCTGCAATGCCTGCTTCTTACTGCCGGCGCGCAGGTTGGCGATGATGCTCTGGGGCGTAATCAAATCTATCATAAGCGTCTAAAGCGGTGCCCGATCAGGCACCGGCTCCCTGAGAACCTGCGGGATCGATCCAGCCGACGTTACCGTCCTGCCGGCGATAGATCATGTTCAGGCCGCCATGGGCGCGATTGCGGAACATCAGAGCCGGAAGCTCCGCAAGGTCCAAGCGCATGACAGCCTCACTCACGGTAAGGGTATCGATGGCCGTCGTCATCTCGGCGATGACCACGTGCTGGTTGCTGTCGTCCTGGCCGGCATCGGACGATGCCGGGACGGCGTCGTGCGTATCCTCGTCATGCCCGTCCATATGGGCGTCTTCGGGCTCCGCTTCCAGAATGTACTTGGTAGCGGGAAGCGTCTCGAACGCGACGGCGCCGTCGACACCGTTGTCGCCACCCTTGTGATGATCCTTCAGGCGGCGCTTGTAGCGGCGCAGGCGCTTGGCGATCTTGTCGGCAGCCGTATCGAAGGCTGGGTACGGCTCGCTGGCCTCCGCATTGCTTTGCAGAAGGATATTGCGGCCGACATGCACCGAAATGTCGGCTTTGAAGAGGTGCGCCTCACGCGAGAAGACCACATTGGCTTCAATCGGGCGACCGAAGTATTTGCCTACGATGGCGGTTAGGCTTTCATCGACGTGGGTACGCAGGGCGTCCCCGACGTCAAGCTGTTTGCCTTTGACGGATAGGTGCATGACGTAGGTTGTCCGGTGTTCTGGGCCCGTATTTTTGGGATCAAGCAGGGTGGCGTCACTGCTGGGCCGTGACGATAATGACGCCTCCCGATAGTTTTCATACAGCCTCATGGCTGCAAACCGTTCCCGGATTGGCGAACCCCTATCCTCCGTCCGGTTCCGCCGATCCGGTTCTCACAGTCGCATGGACTTTTCGCGGCGGCGCTGTACGGAAGACGGGATGCGCATAGCCTCACGATACTTTGCCACCGTGCGGCGCGCAATCTCGATCCCATCGGATTTGAGAATCTCCACGATACGATCATCCGAAAGAATGCCGCTGGGCGGTTCTCCATCGATCAGCGCCTTGATCCGGAACCTTACAGCCTCTGCCGAGTGGGCCGCTTCGCCGTCCGCCCCGGAAATCGATGACGTGAAGAAGTACTTCAACTCAAAAACGCCGCGCGGAGTCGCCATGAACTTGTTGGTGGTGACCCGGCTGACAGTCGATTCGTGCATGCCGATCGCCTCCGCGATGTCGCGCAGGATCAGCGGACGCAGCGACTGAACGCCTTTGACAAAGAACAGATCCTGCTGACGGACGATTTCGGTTGCAACTTTCAGGATCGTATTGGCGCGCTGATGAAGCGACTTGACGAGCCAATTGGCGGAATGGAACCGCTCGGCGACGTATTCCTTTTCCGCCTTGTTGCGGCACTCCCCGCTGACTTGGGCGAAGTAGCGCTGGTTTATCAGCACGCGCGGCAGGGTTTCTGTATTCAGCTCGATCAGCCAGCCGCCGCCCGGCTGCACCCTCATCAGGATATCCGGCGTCACGGTCTGGACCACCTGATGGTCGAACCGGAGCGCCGGCTTGGGGTCGAGCGTCCGGATCTCCG
>NZ_JCACHA010000654.1:0-13889 GCF_059503625.1 Skermanella sp. | reverse complement strand
GCGCGCTGAACTGGCTGTGGACCGAGTTCCGGGGCAAGCGCAAAGCGGCTCCGAAGCCCAGGCCGGACGGCGCCAAGCCCCGCGTCAACATCGTCGGCCCGATCTACGGCACCTTCAACATGTGGTCCGACCTGGCGGAGATCCGCCGGCTGGTCGAAGGCATCGGGGCGGAGATCAACCTGACCTTCCCGATGGGCAGCCACCTGAACGACGTGCCGCGTCTGGCCGACGCCGACGCCAATGTCTGCCTGTACCGGGAGTTCGGCCGGCTGCTCTGCGAATCCCTGGAAAAGCCCTATCTCCAGGCTCCCATCGGCCTGCACTCGACCACCAAGTTCCTCCGCACGCTAGGCGAAATCCTCGGCCTCGACCCCGAGCCGTTCATCGAGCGGGAGAAGCTGACCACCATCAAGCCGGTCTGGGACCTGTGGCGCTCCGTCACCCAGGACTTCTTCGGCACGGCCAGCTTCGCCATCGTCGCGAACGAGACCTACACGCGCGGCGTCCGCCATTTCCTGGAAGAGGAAATGGGGCTTCCCTGCACCTTCGCGGTGTCGCGCTGCGCCGGGGCCAAGACCGACAACGCGGAGGTCCGCAACCTCGTCCACACGAAGACGCCGCTGATCCTCTTCGGCAGCTACAACGAGCGCATGTATCTGGCGGAAGCCGGATCGCGCCCCGGCCCCAAGGCGGTCTACATTCCCGCATCCTTCCCCGGAGCGATCATCCGCCGCCATACCGGCACGCCGTTCATGGGCTACGCGGGTGCTACCTATGTCATCCAGGAAGTCTGCAACGCGCTGTTCGACGCGCTCTTCAACATCCTGCCGCTCGGCACCGACCTCGACAAGGTCGATGCGACGCCGTCCCGTCTCCACGCCGAACTGCCGTGGGACGAGGAAGCGCGGGCAGCCCTCGACGAGCTGGTGGAAGCCGAGCCCGTCCTGATCCGAATCTCGGCCGCCAAACGCCTGCGCGACGAGGCCGAACGTTCGGCCCGGCAGGCCGGCGCATCCCGAGTAACCGCCGAGCACCTCGGCGGCAATTCATCCGCCGGAGCGGGACATCGTCCCGCCCCGGCGCCAGAAGCGCGAACTTCGCGCGTCCATGGCGAGACGGTCCTTCACTAGCCATGACCGTCCAGCCACTTACCAGGAGGTCTGTAGATGTCTGACACCACGAGCAGTAGTGGTGGGCGCCTGCCTTCCGACCGGGGAACCCCCGACGTGTCGCTGTCAGGGCTCACCGAACCGGAAGCGAGGGAGTTCCACAAAATCTTCATGCAGAGCTTCGCCATCTTCGTCGGCGTCGCTTTCATGGCCCACATCCTCGTCTGGTTGTGGCGTCCCTGGCTGCCGGGACCGCAGGGCTATTCGTCCCTGATGGACGGCGCCCTGCATGATGGCGTGACCGTCGCGTTCGACTCGATCAAGAGCTTCATCGCATAAGGAGGCCGTCATGTGGCGTGTATGGTTGCTGTTCGATCCGCGCAGGACGCTGATCGCCCTCTTCACTTTCCTGTTCGCACTGGCCTTGCTGATCCACTTCATCCTGCTCAGCACTGACCGGTTCAACTGGCTGGACGGTCCGCACACGGCCCGTACCGCCACCTCACAGATGGCGCCACTTCCCGCGGGCAAATGACGACCCCAGGGGTTGAACGGACAGACGGGTGAGACCGGGGAATCCCCCCGGCCTCTCCCGCCTCGGGCGGGGCCAACAAATACGGGGAAACCGGCCATGGCCATGCTGAATTTCGAGAGAAAGTACCGCGTCCGCGGCGGGACGCTTATCGGGGGGGATCTTTTCGACTTCTGGGTCGGGCCGTTCTATGTCGGCTTCTTCGGCGTCCTGACGATCTTCTTTTCATTCCTGGGCACCGGACTGATCCTCTACGCCGCCTCGCTGGGTCCGACCTGGAACGTCTGGCAGATCAACATCGCACCTCCCGATCTCAAATACGGCCTGGGCGCCGCCCCCTTGAGGGAAGGCGGCCTCTGGCAGATCATAACGATCTGCGCGCTCGGCGCCTTCGTCTCCTGGGCCTTCCGGCAGGCTGAAATCGCCCGCAAGCTCGGCATGGGCCTGCATGTGCCGGTCGCCTTCGGCGTCGCGATCTTCGCCTATTTCTCGCTGGTCGTGATCCGGCCGGTGCTGCTGGGCGCCTGGGGACACGGCTTCCCCTATGGGATCCTAAGCCATCTGGACTGGGTGTCGAACGTCGGATACCAGTACCTGCACTTCCACTACAACCCGGCACACATGCTGGCCGTGAGCTTCTTCTTCACGACCACCTTCGCGCTCTCCCTCCACGGTTCGCTGGTGCTGGCCGCCGCCAACCCGCCGGCCTACGAAAAAGTGGTCAAGACGGCAGAGCACGAGAACACCTTCTTCCGCGACACCATCGGCTGGTCGATCGGCACGCTCGGCATCCACCGGCTGGGCCTGTTCCTGGCGCTGAACGCCGGCTTCTGGAGTGCTGTGTGCATCATCATCAGCGGCCCCTTCTGGACCCGAGGCTGGCCGGAATGGTGGAACTGGTGGCTCGACCTTCCGATCTGGCGCTGAGGAGGCGGTTATGGTGGAATATCAGAACATCTTCACCCAAGTACAGGTGCGCGGCCCGGCCTATGCCGGCGTGCCCCTGACCCGCGGACCCTGGGTCCGGTCGTGGAAGCCGCGCTTCGTCCACCTGCTGGGCCGGATCGGCGACGCGCAGCTGGGACCGGTCTACCTGGGCTGGACCGGCCTCGCCTCGATCCTCTGCGGCGTCATCGCCTTCGAGATCATCGGGCTCAACATGTGGGCCTCCGTCAACTGGGACCCCGTGCAGTTCCTCCGGCAACTGCCCTGGCTGGCGCTGGAGCCGCCGGCTCCCGTCTACGGCCTCAGTCTGCCGCCGCTGGACGAAGGCGGCTGGTGGATCATGACGGGCTTCTTCCTGACCACCTCGATCCTGCTGTGGTGGCTGCGAACGTATCGAAGGGCGCGGGCGCTCGGCATCGGCACCCACGTTTCCTGGGCCTTCGCCGCCGCGATCTGGCTGTACCTTGTCTTAGGGCTTATCCGGCCCGTCCTGATGGGAAGCTGGGCCGAGGCGGTGCCCTTCGGGATTTTCCCCCACCTGGACTGGACGGCGGCCTTCTCCATCCGCTACGGCAACCTGTTCTACAACCCCTTCCACATGCTCTCGATCGTCTTCCTCTACGGATCGACGCTGCTGTTCGCGATGCACGGCGCCACCGTGCTGGCGATCAGCCGGTTCGGCGGCGAGCGGGAGGTCGAGCAGATCGTCGACCGGGGAACGGCGTTCGAGCGCGGCGCCCTGTTCTGGCGCTGGACGATGGGCTTCAACGCCACGGCTGAATCGATCCACCGCTGGGCGTGGTGGTTCGCGGTGCTCTGCCCGCTGACCGGCGGCATCGGCATCCTGCTGACCGGGACGGTGGTGGATAACTGGTTCCTCTGGGGCGTCAAGCACGGGCTGGCACCGGAATACCCGCACCTCTTCCCGGCCGTGACCGACCCGGCCCTCCTGCAAGGGAGGCCATGATGAAGATGACCCGTGAGGAGGCGCTTCGCAGCCTGATCGGACGGATCGCGGCGGTATTCGCGGTCGTGCTGGGCGCCGGTCTGCTGTTCACCTTCGAGTATCCGCCCGTCGTCACCGTACAGACCGGCTACCGGGGCGTGGCGCTGGAGCAGAACTTCCACCCGGCGCGGCTGGAAACCCTGGCCGCCGCCAATCAGGTTCCGGCGCCGCAGGACCCGGCGGATCCCGACGCCGCTCCGGCGTCGGAGGTCTACCAGAACGTCCAGGTCCTGGGCGACCTGAACGAGAACGAGTTCATCCGCGTCATGACGGCGATGACGGAATGGGTATCGCCCGAGCAGGGCTGCACCTATTGCCACGCCGAGGGCGAGGAGCTGTCGTCCGATTCGCTCTATACCAAGGTCGTCGCCCGCCGGATGCTCCAGATGACGCGCGACATCAACGTCAACTGGCAGCCCCACGTCGCCCAGACCGGCGTCACCTGCTACACCTGCCATCGCGGCAAGCCGGTCCCGTCCCAAGTCTGGTTCAACGAACCGGGCCAGCCGCACGCAAGGGGCGTCCTCGGCAACCCGGCCGGCCAGAACCAGCCGGCGCTGCTGGCGGGCTTGGCCTCGCTGCCCTTCGACCCGCTGACCCCGTTCCTGACGGGCGGCGGCAAGGACGCCGGCATCCGCGTCGCCTCCGACACGGCGCTGCCGTCGGGCAACCGCAGCTCGATCAAGCAGACCGAGTGGACCTACAGCCTGATGATCCACATGTCGGAATCACTGGGCGTCAACTGCACCTACTGCCACAACAGCCGCTCCTTCCGCGACTGGAGCCAGAGCAGCCCGACGCGGACGACCGCCTGGCATGGCATCCAGATGACACGCGGCCTCAACGCCGACTACCTGGAACCGCTGCAAGGCGTCTTCCCCGCCAACCGCCTGGGCGTGCTCGGCGACGTGCCGAAAGTCGCCTGCTCGACCTGCCACGAAGGCGTCTACAAGCCGCTCTACGGCGTCAGCATGCTGAAAGACTACCCCGAGCTGGCCAAGGCTGGGGGAGTGACCGGCGTTCCGGTACAGCCGGCGTCGCCCGTAGCTCCCGAGCCGGGGCCGGCGCAGACGCCGGGATTGGCGCAGCCGCCGGCGTCGGGCCAGCCGGCGCAGTAGGCGTGCGGCTGGGAGAGGTGAGGCGAAGGGCCGGAGTCTCGGACGCAGTCTGGGGCTCCGGCTTTTTTGTGCCTGTTGCACTTCTTGACACCGCCGCGACATGTTGGCGCCGTGCCTTCATTCCTGAGTTCCTTTTCTGTACAAAAACACACTCCTGTGTTCTTTGCCCTTCTCCATGATGAGCTTGAAAATTATATCACTGAGTGATACAAAAGTTGACGATCAGGATTTTCAAAGACCTCGAATTTCACGCTTGGACGCTGCATGAAGGGGTTACGGATGTGGTGCTCTGCGGCGCCGCCGCCGAGATCGAAAGCGGCCTCGTGGATGCCAGATTAGGGGGCTTCCTGATCAAGAAAAGAGTCGCGGCACCGGGCCATGGCAAGCGAGGCGGCTATAGGACTATCGCTGCCCATAGACAAGGTAACCGATTGGTCTTCCTCCATGGATTTGCCAAGAACGAGAAAGACAACATCACCAAAAAAGAAAAACTGGCTCTACAGATGCTTGGCGACCAATATATGAAGTAGTCCGACGTTGTATTGGACAGCCATGAGACGAAAAGGTTGATAATGGAGGTCGTTTGCGCATGAGCAGAATTCTCGACAATGTCCATAAGTCGGCAGAACGGCTTCATGACGCCGGCCACGTGGATAATATCACCATGTGGAAATTCGACGCTCTTTGCCTCCCGCCCAAGCGGATCCTTTCCGCAGAGGACGTCCAGCAGATCCGCGCCCGCAATCAGGTGAGTCAAGCCGTGTTCGCTGCCTTCCTGGGTGTCGGCAAGACCACCGTGCAGCAGTGGGAGCAGGGGCTTAAGAAACCCAGCGGTCCCGCAGCGAAATTGCTCGACCTTGTAGACCGCAAGGGCTTGTCGGCCCTGCGGTAAACCACACGCTTCATATTCAGCAAGGCCATCTTGATGAGAAATCAGGGACAGACCACGTTTTCGACCCCCGATCATGGTGTCAGGACAAAAGGTCAAAGTGATTAATTCTCGCCTTAAAGATCCCGCAACAGTTCCGGCAACTCCCGCGCGCCGTGCAGAACGCGGAGGATCAGCGGCGGTTCTCGACTGGCATCGTAAACGATGACATATGGAAAGCCGCTCACCACCAGAAACCGTATCGATTCCGGCGCAAGCTCGGCTCTCACAGCGCCGATCCGAGGTTGATTTCCGATCCGGGTTGCGGCGGCAACAACGGCGTCTCGTAGCGCAATCGCAGCGGATGGATTCTCCTTTGCAATCCAACCTGCCGCCGCAAGCAGATCACGCCGGGCCTGTGGCGCCAGCGTCGCCGCCGACGTCAACGCGACGCCGCTATGATATCGTCCATTTCACGGGCGACGGCTTCGATATCATGGGTTCCGTCCCGGTCGGCCTCGGCACGGGCTTCATCGAGCATGGCCCCGAACCGCGCGCGGCGCTCCTCATTCTCCTGTAGGAGCCGCAGCCCCGATCGGACGACTTCGCTGACATTATTGTAGCGTCCGCTCTCGACGCAACTCCGGGCGAAATTCTCAAGTTCGGTCGTTAGACTGACGTTGGTTGACACCTGGGACTCCTATGTCAAACTCTGACATAGAGTATCGGGACGGGTCATAACAGGCAACTGCCGTTTGCGTCTGGCAAGAACTCAGCTCGTATGGAAAGCGGTTTCCTCGTTAAGTAAATTTTCAACGCCTATGTATGAAAGATTGAACATGACGCCTGCGAGATGAGATACGGTCAACATTGGAGCAAAACTGATGCTAAACGACTATAAAAACGAGGAATTTTCCGAAGATTATGTAGGTAAAGCGCTAAGCAAGACCCTTCAGGAAATCTTTACGCTTACCGCACGCAAGAGTTTTTCAGTATCGGCGGGTGATGAAAGTACGATTCGCTCGGCAAAGGACAGCGCATCGTCACTTGTCCACGAGTATTTCGATATGATGCTCCATCAGGTGGCTGAGCGGCGGAAGAATCTCAGCGATTTCCGTGGCGTGCAGTTCGTTTCCATCGGAGAGGATTGCTTCAGCCGGACCGTCCTCACCCAATGGGGGGTGAAGCCTTTCGCCAAGCTCGGCGAGAAATCCGGTCCGTTCGACCTGTCGGTTCATCCGGCCGCAAGTACGGCAACCCTGTTCGAAACTGATTTCGCAGGGTACCTCGATCCCGCACATCTTCAGTTCGACGAGAAAAACAACTTCACCACCAACCTGAAGCTCAAGGTCAGTTTCAATCATGAAACCGGTCCAAGTTATGGAGAGAGCAATTTCCAGCCGTTGATCGACATCTATAACCGGCGTCTCGATCATTTCCGGACCATGATGGCCTCGGAAGCACCGACGGTCCTTGTGTTCCACAGTCAACGGCCGTCCGTTTCCACCGGTTCCGATATCCGCCGGCTATGGGACGCCGTCAAAAGCCGGTGGAACGTGGACAACAAACTGCTGGTCTGCATCAAGACCTGGCAGCACGGCACCGAAATAGTCCCATCCGCATCCGTGGACGACCCGCGCGTCACCGTCATGGACATCAATTATCCCTGTGAGGGTTATGTGTGGCACCTTCCGAAGTATGGCTTCACCAAGGATGGCTTCGAGTTCGAAAGGAAGGTCGTAGACTTCGTCAAGCACGCCGCCGTCCAGCTTCAGCGAACCCCTGTGCCTGCCTGAGGCGACAGCGCCGCATCGACTGGTGAAGTGATGCCGGATCTTCGGATGCAGTCCGGGGCTCCGGCATCTTACGTTACAACGGAATCTCCCGAACGGCTGTTTGGCGCTTGTCGTTGCCAGTGCAACCAAGACCAGCCCCGGCTCCAGGAGTTCCAGAGATGCCCGACGACCAGCAGCGCAGGGTGGACCGCGACGTTCCGGGCTCCGAGGCCGGGAAGCCGGACGACAAGGACGAAAACGCCAGCAAGGCCAAGAACCCGGCCTCATCCCTCCCGGCAGAAAACGCGACCGGCAACTATATCAAGGTCGTCCAGCGCATCCCCGTCAAGATCACCGTGGACCGCTGACCCGGCGACATCCCGATCGGTCCCGGCATGTCCGTCGTGCCGACGGTCGCCGTCCGATGACGGGAGCGGCGGGAACGGCGGATGGGGGAGGCTTCGACGCGTCCCAAAGTGCTGCCGGCAGCCACAATCCCTGGCTGATCGCTGTCGTCGTCTCCATCGCGACCTTCATGGTGCGGCCTTGCCTGGAACCTTGAATCGCTCCTGTTCTTCCGCGTCCTGCAGGGCTTCGCCGGCGGCGGCATGGTGCCGATCTCGCAGTCGATCCTTGCCGACAGCTTCCCGCCCAGCAAGCGCGGGCAGGCCTCGGCCCTGATCAACGTCGCCCGCAATGTCGGCGGCTCCATCGGCGTATCCACCGCCCAGAACGTCCTGGCCTACCGCGAGCAGTTCCATCAGAACCGGCTGGTCGAGCATGTGGTCCCGTCGAACCCCGGCTATCAGGAAACCCTGCGCACCGTCACCGACCACTTCGCGTCGGCCGGCGGCGGCGCCGCGGACGCGCAAGGACGCGCGATCGCCTATATCGGCCAGCAGGTCGCGGCCCAGTCGGCCTACTGGGCCTATATCGACGTGTTCTTCACGCTGATGCTGATCTCGGCATCGGCGGTGCCGCTGGCGCTGATACTGCGGAAGGTGAAGCTGTGAGGGGGGTGGATGGGATCGGCTTTGAGACCGTTCCATGGATGAGGCAAGGCTGAAATTTCATAGAGACCATAAATAAATAACGCGAAAGAGTGAGGCTAAATAATTATAACGCTAAATGTGTTCCATGACTAATATAATAAATTTCCTTTGAAAATTCAGAATTTCCTTCATCAGCTTCGGTAAATCCAAATGTCATCATTATACTTTATTGCTGATAAGAAATTAAAATCAGCTGTTTTCAATAATAATCCTATGATTTTGCAGTGCAGCATACTATGTTGCATAAGCGAGACGGGGCGATCGACGGCCCGCTCCTCAAATCCACACCACCAAGGAATTTTCATATGACGACATCCATCATTGGCCTCTTCGAAAACGGCGACATCGCAAACAAGGTCCTGGGCGAGCTGACCAAGGCCGGCCTCAACAAGAATGCGGTAGAGATCCTTCAGGACGTTGCCGTCGCCAAGATTTCCAGCCGGCTGGTCGAGGCCGGTTACGACAAGGACAAGGCCGAGACATACGGCAAGGCGATGCAGAAGGGCGGCGCCCTGGTCGTGGCGGAAGTCGCCGACGACAAGGCCGACGAAGGCCTGACCACCATGCGCACCTTCAAGGCGATGACCCCGGAAGCACTGCTCGAGAAGCTCGGCGACCGGACGGTCGAAGAAGGCCAGACCGCCCAGGTGATCGAGGAGGAGCTGGAAGTCGGCGTCTCCCGCACCACCGGCGGCAAGCGCCTGAAGACCGAAGTGACCGAGCGGGAAGTCCAGGAGACGGTGACCCTCCACGAGGAGCACGTCGAAGTCGAGCATACGAAGATCGACCGGGTCCTGAACCCCGATGAAGCCGCCAAGGCGTTCCAGGAAACCACGGTCGAGATGACCGAAGTCTCGGAAAAGCCCCTCGTCACCAAGCAGGCTCACCTGGTCGAGGAAGTCGCCCTGAGCAAGGAAGCGGGCGAGCGCGAGGTTACCGTCAGCGGTACCGTCCGCCGTCAGGACGTCACCGTCGAGGAAATCGACCGCAAGTCGGTCAGTTCCAAGAAGTCCTAACGGGCTGAGCGCGGAAGCAGGCGTCACGGTCCGGCGGACCGCGGCGCCTGCTTCCCGTGCGCTACCTTAAGCCGTGCATATCCAGAGAATTTTCAAACCGAGGAATAATCCATGTCCGCTATCATGAATAAGACCGACACCAAGAAGACAATCCGCGACGCCGGCGCCGAAGCGTCTCAGCCGAGTGCCGCGCCCGCGCGGAAGGTCGTGGACGCCGCGAACCGCGACATCGCCCGCAACAATGCCGAAGCGGCGGAACAGAACCTTCAGAAGGCTGCCGACGAAATGCGCGGCACGATCGAGCGCACGACGGAGATTGCCGGCGATGCAGCCGTTACGACCCGCCGGATGGCAGGGCAGGTGGCTGAGCAGGCTGCTGAAAAAGCCGGCGAGATGTCGGAGATGCAGAACAGGGCTTCGAAAGAACTGGCCGGCCGCACCCAGCAGAACCTCGGCGTCATGATGAAGACCGGCGTCAAGCTGGCCGAAGGCTACCAGTCGATCATGCGCGAATGGGCCGACTACACCCGGAATGCCATGCAGTGCAATATCGACGGCATGAAGAGCATCATGCGCGCACGGACCCCGCAGGACCTGAAGGCCGCGCAGAGCGAGCTGCTGAATGCCGAAGTGCGGGTCATGCTCGACAGCGGCGTCAGGATTTCCGAAGCGACGCTTCGTGTCGCCCGGGAAGCCGCCGAGAGCGTCGGCGAGCATGCCCGGCAGCAGAGCGAGAAGAACTCCTGAGGAGTTCTTCAAGAGGACGGCGGGGATAGGCGAGGACTTGCTTACCGTCCCCGCTGTTTCGCGCCGCAGATCATAGGTTGCCCTCGAAATCATAGGAATATTATGCTACGCTCGCCATCCTGAAGGATTGCCCTTCAGGATCCGCCGGCGGAGCGCCTATGATGACCTTCGATGCCGTCCCCTCAAAACGATGACATTTGCGTACGTTCAAATACGCGAAGGGGTGTCGTCATCAAGCCTCCTGCCATCCGATAGCCTGCCGCAGGAAGCTGTAGCCCAGCGCCGTGAAGCCCGCGCGCTCGGTGTTGTCCTTGCCGTAGCCGTGTCCACCGGCGGCAGGCTCGTAGAAATAAGCCTCGTAGCCCATCGCCTGGAGCTTGGCCGCCATCTTGCGGGCATGGCCGGGGTGGACGCGGTCGTCGCGGCGGGTGGTGGCGATCAGGATAGGGGGATAGTCCTGGCCGGGGACGGCGGTATGATATGCCGACATCGGTCCCAGGAACGCCCAATCTGCCGGATCGTCGGGGTCGCCGTACTCGGCCATCCAGCTCGCCCCGGCGAGCAGCTTGGTGTAGCGGCGCATGTCGATCAGCGGGATCGTGCAGAACAGCGCGCCGAAGCGGTCCGGGTAGCGGGTCAGCATGTTGGAGATCAGGATACCGCCGTTGGAGCCGCCCTCCGCCGCGATCCGCTCCGCCCTGGTGACGCCCCGGCGGACGAGGTCCGCCGCCACCGCCGCGAAGTCGTCGTGCGACAGGCGCTTGCCCTCGCGCCGGCCGGCTTCGTGCCAGGCCGTGCCGAACTCTCCTCCCCCCCGGATATTGGCGACGACGCTGGTGCCGCCGCGCTCCAGCCAGAGCTTGCCGATGGCGGAGTTGTAGGACGGCAGTTGCGAGATGCCGAACCCGCCATACGCATAGAGATGTACCGGCGCGTCGCCCGTAGCTTCGGCCGGCCCGACCTGGGTATAGGGAATGCGGGTGCCGTCCACCGACACCGCTTCGTGCCGCGTGATCACCAGCCCGCTCGGATCGAAGGCCGCCGGGCCGCGCTTCAGCGGTTCCGGACTGCCGCCGGCGCGGATCAGGAAAAGCGTCTGCGGCGTCAGCGGGTCCTGTGCATTGGCAAGCATGTCGCCGTTGGACTCGGATTCTTCGACATCCAGCGGCCAGATATTGGCGACGCCAAGGTCGGGCAGTCCCTCGATGCGCGACATCGACCACTCCCCGGCGGCGCCCGGAGCGCCGGCCGGCGGGGTCCACACCTCGAACACCGGGCGCAGATCGTCCAGGATCGACACGGTGATGCGCCCGTCGCGCATGAAGAAGCCTTGCAGCGCGCGGCGCTCCGCCGGTTCGAACAGGATCGTGAAGTCGCGCCCGCCCGCCAGGAAATCGTCAAGCCGGATCACCGCCACGCTGTCGGGTGCGACGGTCCTGGCCCCGACCGTCCACGGGAAACGGGGTTTCGCCGCCAGCCATTCCCGGCTTGCATCGACCTCGACATCGGTCGGCACGTCGATTTGGGTCTTCGGGCCGGTGCGGTCGCCGATCCAGTAGCGGACGTCGAAGAAGGCGATCCGCTCGGTGAACCAGATGGTCTCGGTTTCCGCTTCCCGGTCGACATGCGCCCCGGCACCCATCGACTCCTCGGGGATCTCGTAGATGACGGGGGCCGTCAGCGGGTCGGCGCCGCGCTTCCACAGGCGGACCGTCCTGGCATAGCCGGACCGGGTCGCCATGCCGGGACCGTAGGCGGACTGGAGCAGCAGCGTATCGCGGTCGAGCCAGGTGGCGCCGCCCTTGGCTTCCGGCAGGGTGAAGCCGTCGGCTACGAAACTGCGGGTGGTCAGGTCGAACTCCCGAAGCACCGTGGCGTCGCCGCCGCCGCGCGACAGGCTCAGCATGGCGCGGTCGTGGGTGGCGGGCAGGGTCGCGGGGCCTGCCCAGATCCAGTCCTCTCCCTCCGCTTCCGACAGCGCGTCGAGATCGAGCAGAAGGTCCCACTCCGGCGCTTCGGTGCGGTAACTCTCCAGCGTCGTGGTCCGCCACAAACCGCGCGGGTGCTCGGCATCCTTCCAGAAGTTGAACAGCTTGTCGCCGCGCCGGGCGACGAACGGGATATTGGCGGGCTGGTCGTAGATCGCCGCCAGATCGCCCCGGTCCTTGAGGAAGGCGGGGCCGCCGAAGCGTTCCAGCGTCTTCGCGGTCTGCGTATCGGCCCAGGACGTGGCGTGCGGCCCGTCCACCTCCTCAAGCCAGATCCAGGGATCGTCGTCGGGAGCTTCCAGAGTGGGGCGCGGATCGGCGAGGGTCATGGCGGATTTTCCCGGATGCGTGTCTTGAGTGGTTGCGAAGCATCGGCCAAAACGGTTGATGCCCGCAACCACTCAATGCACAAACATGCACCCCGGCTAGAAGCGCCGCTTGTAGCGCACCGCCGTAGCGAAGGCCGGTGCAGCGCCCTCGACATGGCCGGGCGAGGTCTGCATCAGCGCGCCCGTGCTGAGTTCGTCCTTGTCGCTCAGCAGGATGCGGTAGGCCAGTTCCACGTCGATCTCCCGTCCGCTCGGCGTCAGGCTGGCGGTTCCGCTTTCGCGAAGAACCGTGCCGCCGGCGGTCGTTCCGGTCGGAGCGTCGATGTCGGCACGCCCGGCGCTGACCCGGAGCGGCTGCGACAGGCTGATCGATATCCGGTCCTGGGCGGAGACGACGTCGTTGCGGGCAAATCCTACGGTCCAGGCGTCGCTGCGCACCCCGGACAGCCGGCGGATCAGCCCGTTGCCGAGCTGGGTGTCCGCCGTCGTGCCGTACTGCCAGCTTCCGAACAGCTCGACGAGCTTGAGGTCGAGCGCTGCGAAGACTCCGCCGAACCGGGTGGTGACCGGTGCATCGAAGGCGAAGGCGGACCCCCCGCTGCTGTCCAGCGCCGACCCGCGCTCCGTCAACTGGCCGAACTGGACGCCGATGCGGCCGCCGTCCCAGCTCTTGCGGACCTCGCCCATCACGACCTCGCGGTCGCCATAGTCGCTCCACGACCGGCTGTCGCCGTATTTAAGGTAGTCTTCCTCCCGCCGGGACGCGAAGCCGGTGGCGACCGAAACGCCGTCGCCAAGGTCGGTCCGGATCGACACGTTGCGCCCGGAATCGGCAAGGCCGAGGAAGGCGGACCGCGCCGGATCGCCGGAGATCGTATCGAGGGCGACGGGGCTGTCGGCGTCCACGCCGAAGCGGGCGGCCATCGGGCGGCCCGCAGCAACGCCGATATCGGTGCTCGTTCCCAGCTTCGAGCTGAAGGAGAAGCTTCGGCCGGAGCCCTGACGGGTCGGCTCGACCGTTCGGCGGTCGATGGTGCGGTCGGAGAAGCTGGCCTGTCCCGTGGCGCCGACCGGTGCCGCGACATAGTCGAAGTTCCTGTCGCCACCCAGCCAGTTGACCAGATCGTGCTGCGGTTGCGGACGGGCGACGCGGGACGTCAGGTCTACGGCATAGGCCCGCTGGTAGTCGTCCAGCATGATGCCGTTCCGCAGCGCCCCGCTGGACGCAAGGGCATCGCCGAACGCGGCGCCCAGCCGGAGCGAGGATGTGCCGAGCGGCACGGAGGCCCCGCCGACCGTCGTTCCGGTCGGAATGCCGGCGGTCCCGACCGGGGCCATCGCCGCCGCGACGTTGAGCAGGCCCCGGCCGTAGACCGGGTCGGTGCCGGGTGTTCCAAGGTCGGT
>NZ_JCACHA010000653.1:0-13933 GCF_059503625.1 Skermanella sp. | reverse complement strand
CGGCGGCACGATACCGGCAGGACGCAGACCGTTTCCGGCACTTTGGAAGCTGTGGTCCAGGATATCGGACTGTTCAACGGCCGCGACGAACCGGTGGAGTTCGTGAATGTCGGCGATCCCGTGACATTGCGCATCCGGGTTCGGACCAATCGGGCGCTGCCGCGTCTGGTCCTCGGCTACATGATCAAGGATCGGCTGGGGCAGACGATGTTCGGCACCAACACCTTCCACACCGAACAGATACTGGAAGATGTCGAAGCCGGCAGCCTCGTCACCTACACCGCTGCCTTCGACGCCAACCTGGGTCCGGGCAGCTATTCGGTCGCGACCGCTCTGGTCAGTTCCGACACGCATTTGATCAACAACTACGAGTGGCGGGATCTGGCGCTGATGTTCACCGTCAGCAACCATGACAAGCCTTACTTCATCGGAACCGCCTGGGTCCCGCCCTCCATCAGGATCGAGCGCTGATGCCGTTCATCTCCTTTGCCCAAAATCTGGAAGATGTCGTTCTCCACCGAGCGTTGCGCGATGTCGTCCAAGGCTTCTATGTGGATGTCGGCGCCAACAGTCCGGACGAGCAATCCGTCACCAGGGCATTCTATGAACGGGGATGGCGCGGCATCAACATCGAGCCGGCGCTGGGTTTCTACGATCAGCTCGCGGCGGCGCGGCCCCATGACATCAACCTGGCCGTCGCCGCCGGCGACGGCATCGGAACGGTCACCTTCTACGACATCCCCGGCAGCGAGCTTTCGACCGGTGACGCTGAACTGGCTCGCTGCCACCAGTATTCCGGACTGAGTGCGGTCGAGCGGCAAGTCCCGCTGGATACGCTCGACAACATATTCGAAACTCACAAGGTGACGGTCGTCCACTTCCTGAAGATCGACGTGGAGGGCATGGAAACGGCGGTGCTTCGCGGCCTGTCGTTGCGCACGGTACGGCCGTGGATCGTCCTGGTCGAAGCGACCGTGGCCCGAACCCAGATCCCCAACCATCAGGATTGGGACCCGCTCCTCACCGGCCGGGGATATCGCTTCGTCCATTTCGACGGGCTGAACCGCTTCTACGTCGCGGAAGAAAAAGCCGATCTGATTCCACGGCTGGAGATCCAGCCGAACATCTTCGACGATTGGTTCCGTGCCCATGACTGGGTCGCCCGCGAACAAGCCGCCGCTTTGAGCAGGCAGATCGCGAACGATCGAGCGTCGCTGGATGCCGAGCGCGACGTTAGGCGCGCCGAAGCCGAGGCACGCAGGCGCGAAGCCGAGATCCGGGCCCACGAAGCGGAAGCACGGACAAGAGAAGCCGAAGCCCGCACAACGGAAGCGGAACTCAGGACGCGCGAGATCGAAGTCCGGTCCGGCGAGAGCGGCGTCCGGGCTGCCGAAGCCGTTGCACGAGCCGATGAAGTCGCCACCCGCCAATCGGAAGCCGCCGCGCGCCGCGAGGAGATCGGCATCCGCCAGGAAGAGGCAGACCTGCGCGCGCGGGAGGCCGAACTCCGGCGCGACGAGGTGCGGGCTCGCGACCAGGAGCTTGCCCAAAGGCAGTCCGAACTGGCGGCATGGCGGGCCGATGTGGACGCCCGTCTGGCGGAGTGGCAGCGCGTCGGACATGAGAATGCGGCGCTGCACCAGCGTATCGCCGAACAGCAAGCCGTGATCGCGTCGCTGAACGGGTACATCGAGGCTGTCCGGGTCAGCGTCTCATGGCGGCTGACCGCCCCGGTCCGGGCACTGAAGCGGGCGATCGTGACAGCCAGGGTGCTGACGTTCATGACGCTGGCAGGCAAGGCCCGGCCACCCGCGGTACGCGTCGCACGGAAAGCGGCCCGCTGGGCAGCCGGCCGGCCGCTCATCAAGGAGATGGCGCTGCCAATTCTGCTGCGCCATCCGGTACTGGAGCGAAAGGCGCGCGCGCTGCTCGCCCGTCCGGCCTTCACGCCGGCAGCGGCGGCGCAAGTCCAGGCAGCCGCGACCGCGGACCCCGTGCCGGTCGCGGCTGCGGCGAGTGACGGGACCCAGGATGCGCGGTTCCTGGATCCCCGCCCCCTGGTTGCCCGGCAAATGTCGGCCACAGAACGCAACTTCGAGGCGACGCTCAGGCGCGCCCTCGCGCGGACACGCTGAGGAGATTTTCCATGCGTATCGTCCTGGACCTCCAGGCCTGCCAGTCGCCCAGCCGGCTACGCGGGATCGGACGCTATTCCCTTGAGCTGGCGAAGGCCATGGCGCGCCGGCCGTGCGGCCACGAGATCGTCGTCGCGATGAACGGCGCGTTGAGCGACACCATCGAACCGATACGAACCGCCTTCGACGGGCTGGTTCCTTGGGAGAACATGGTGGTCTGGTCGCAGCCGGCCGGCGTCAGCTTCCTGACCGGCGAGAGCTGGTGGCGGATTCAGGCGGCAGAAGCTGTCCGCGAGCGCTTCCTGCAAGGGCTGCGTCCCGACATCGTCCATGTAACCAGCCTGTTCGAGGGGATGTATCACGACGTAACGACCTCCGTCGGTGCCGCTGTGAGCAGTCTGCCTACCGCTGTCACGCTGTACGATCTGATCCCGCTGGCCCATCCCGAGGTTCTGCCGGAAGATCCGCGTAGCCTGGATTGGTACTCGCGCAAGCTGCTGTCGTTGCGGCGCGCCGATCTGCTGCTGGCGATCTCGGATCACTCGGCTCGGGAAGCGCTCCAGATGCTCGGCCTCGGCGGCGATCGCGTCAGGACGATCTATTCCGCGGCCGATCCCAAATTCCGTCCCGCCGATCCGTCGGCCCCCAAGGACGATGCCGCCATGTCGCTGAAGAAGCGGCTCGGCATCGCACGCCCCTTCGTGCTTTTCGTCGGGACGGTGGATGCGCATAAGAACCTCGCCGGAATGCTGGAGGCCTATGCCCGCCTGCCGCGCGACATGAGGAAGAGTCATCAGCTCGTCCTGGTCTGCGTCGTGAACCCACCCGACCGTGTGCGTGTGCCGATCATGGCGCGCGAGGCCGGGCTGTCGGAAGGCGACTACGTGCTGATGGGGCAAGTCCCCGACGCCGACCTGGTGGAACTGTACCGCCAGTGCCGCCTGTTCGTTTGTCCGTCGCTCCGCGAGGGCTTCGGACTGCCGGCCCTTGAGGCGATGGCTTGCGGAACGCCGGCCATTACGTCGGACACGACCAGCTTCCCCGAAGTCGTCGGCCGTGCGGACGCGATGTTCGATCCTCATTCGGCGGAGGCGATCTCCGCCCGGATGACCAAGGTGCTGAGCGATCCGGGGCTGCTGGCCGAACTGTCGCGGCATGGCCTGGAGCGCGCCAAGCGCTACAGCTGGGAAGCTACCGCCGGCAAGACGCTGGATGCGTTCGAGGAACTGCACGAGCGCCGCCACCGCGCGGATACGGCAAGCGGTTTGCCGGCGGCCGCGCCGGCAAGACGCCCCCGGCTCGCTCTGGTCGGGCCGCTGCCGCCCGAGTCTTTGCCGGTGGCCGATTGGTCGGCGACCTTGCTGTCCGATCTGGTCCGGCACTACGACGTCGAGTGCGTCACGCCCCAGCAGACCGTCCTCCGTCCGGCGGGCGGCGGCGGCTCTCCGGTCAGGACGCCGGAGTGGCTCGTCGCCAACGCTTCGGCGTTCGATCGTGTGGTCTACGCGCTGGGAGATGACGCGGCCTGCCTGCCCTGGATGCTGGACACTCTGCAACGGGTTTCCGGAACGGTCATTCTGCATGACGGAAGCGTCGCCCGGTCGCTGGCGGCGCTGGAGGCCGAAACCGGCGAACCGATCCTGCTGCGACAGGTGTATCTATCGTACGGCTGGACTGCGGCGGCGGAAGCGGCACGCTCCGGCGACCTCATGGCGACGGCGGAAAAGTACCCTTGCCTGAACGGGATCGCGGCGCTTGCAACCGGCATCATCCGCCTGTCGGACGGATCGCGGCAGGAGTCTGACCGGGAACCGGGCCACCGCATCGCCGACCTGATCGAACTGGGACGAACGGCAACGGCGGCTTCGGTCATCGAAGCGATCGAGAAACAGGCACAGCAGGCACGTTTGTCGATCCTGCAACGCCTGAGCGAGGACATCGTCGCCATCGATGCCCCCGAAATGCCGGATGGAGCGGATTGGGATACGATCGTGCGCTGCGGTGCCGAGAACCTGCCCGGCGCCGGCGGACTGCGCCAGCTTCTGGTCGACGTTTCGGAGGTCAGCCTGCGCGATGCCGGAACCGGAATCCAGCGTGTCGCCAAGAACATCCTGATCGAGCTTATCCGGAAGCCGCCCGCCGGCTTCAGGGTCGAACCCGTGATGGACGACGGCAGCGGAACGCTGCGCTACACCCGAGCCTTCGCGGCCCGGATCATGGGCATCCCCGACCTCGGGCTGCCGGAAGATCTGGTGGATACCCGGGCTGGCGACATCTTCGTCGGCCTCGACCTTGTCTCCCATCTCATCGAGGGGCGGACAGCGCTGAACCGGAGCCTGCTGCTGCGCGGCATCCGCAGCTATTTCGTCGTCTACGACCTGCTGCCGCTGATCCAGCCGGACTGGTTCGTCCCTTTCCACCATTTCCGGATCTGGGTGGAACAGATCGCGACGCATTGCGAAGGCCTGCTCTGCATTTCGCGTTCGGTTGCCGACCAGCTCTTCGACTGGCTGCCGAACCTTGACGTTCAGCGCTCGACGCCGCTCCGGATCGGCCATTTCCATCTCGGCGCAGATATCGGAAACCCATCTCCCCATGCCGACGCGGAGGAGCCCGGAGCCGAGGTGACGCGGGTGCTTCGCGGCCGCCACCCCGTCTTCCTGACGGTCGGCACCGTAGAACCGCGCAAGGGCCATGCCCAGGCGCTCGCCGCATTCGAGCAGCTCTGGTCGGAAGGCTGCGAAGCCGAACTCGTGATCATCGGCAAGCAGGGCTGGAAGGTCGAAAAGCTCGTCGAGCGGATATCCAGCCATCCGCAACTCGGCAAGCGGCTGCACTGGTTCGCCCGCGCATCGGACGCCGACCTGAACGCCCTCTACAATGGATGCACGGCCCTGCTGGCGGTGTCCCTGGATGAAGGTTTCGGCCTGCCGCTGATCGAGGCGGCGAAGCACGGACAGCCTATCCTGGCGCGCGACATTCCTGTGTTTCACGAGATCGCCGGTGAACACGCGACATATTTCTCCGGCACAGGCGGGCGCGATCTGGCCGACGCGCTGCGCCTGTGGATGCGCCGCCATGCCGAAGGGAAAACGCCCTCCACCGCCGGCATGCCGTGGCTTACGTGGGAGCAATCGGCAGCGCGCTTCACCGAAGTGATCTTCGACGGCCACTGGGACGCGACATATCACGCCGACCGTCAGGGCTCCGGCCGCAGGCAGACGCCGGCGCCGTCAAAACCTGTGGTATCCGGGACAAAACTGAGTGAAACGAAGGTCCCGGAGGAAGTAGATTAAATTGGACCAATACATACTAAGGAATACGTCATAATCCCAATGAACCCATAACTGCCCATCTCCATCACAGGGATCAAAAGCGTAATCGCCTTAACCCCATGAACCGGCGCAACCGTATCTTGTTTATGGCACTGTCGCGCCGATTCGGTTTTTGCGAACGCTTCTGTGAGAGAGTCATTGACGGCCCAAGTTGATAGTTACCGTCTGCCGCGTACAGCAATGAGGATCCTCCGCGGTCCCTTCATGAAGAATGTCGCGGTTCTGGCGTCTGGCACCGCCATGGCCCAGGTTCTGACGGTCCTGGCCTATCCAATTCTGATGCGCCTGTACAATCCGGACGACTTCGGCCTGTTCGCGCTGTTCGGCGCGCTCAACATGACCTTCGTCGCCGTCGCCAGCGGCCGCTACGAGCTTGCCATCGTCATGGCGAAGACCGAGGAGGATGCCGCCAACCTTCTGGCGCTGACCCTTGCCATCGTCGGGGTGGTCAGCGTCGCCTCCGGTTTCGCGGTCTGGGGGTTCGGCGACGACATGCTCGCCCTGGTGGGCTACCAGGAGTTGGGTGCGCTGCTGTGGTTCCTGCCGCTGATGATCCTGACGACGACGATCGCCCAGGTGCTAAGCGTCTGGGCGACGCGCCATAAAGCCTATAAGCGGATCTCGATGTCCACGATCAGCCGGTCGGTCGGGGTGGCGGCGGCACAGATCGCCGCCGGCCTCGTCGGCATGGGTGTCGACGGGCTGGTGCTCGGCATGATCTTCGGCACGGTGGTCAGTGCCGTCATCGTCGCGTGGCAGCTCATCCGGTACGACCTGCCGTCGCTCCGGCTGGTGATCAACTGGTCGGCCATGAAGCGGCTGGCGAAGACTCACCTGGACTTTCCGCTCTACAGCATGCCGCAGGCGCTGCTGTCCACCACGACGGTAACCGTGCCGTCGATCCTGCTGACGGCCCTGTTCAACCCTTACGTGGCGGGCCTCTACTGGTTCACCTATCGCCTGTTCGAGATGCCGATCACCCTGCTGGGCGACGCGACCCGCCGGGTCTTCTATCAGCGGGCGGCCGAGATGTACCACAGGGGCGAGGACCTGACGGATATCTTCATCCGGACCACCGGCGGGCTGGCCGCCATGGTCGCCTTGCCGGTGGTCGTCATGTTCGCGGCCGGTCCCTGGATCTACGCGGTCGCGTTCGGCGATGCATGGCGGGAGGCCGGCGTCTTCGCCCAATGGATCGTGATCTGGTGGGCGATGCGGTTCATCAGCCTGCCGGCCCTGATGCTGGTGCCGGTGCTGAACATCCAGCGCCAGTTCCTGATCCTTGAGGTCGTGACGCTGGTGCCCCGCTTCCTGGTGCTGCCGGCAACAGCCTGGGTCTCCAACGTTGACGTCGCCATCGCCGCCTATTCCATCGTGGGCTTCCTGTTTCACTTCTTCTCGGTGCTGCTGGTCTGGCGGGCGGTCAGGGATCACCGCGCCGCCCTGGCACAAGCCGCGACCTCCTGACGCGACCTCCAGAAGCGTGATGCTCGGGCCGTCCGCGGCCCGGGCGCACCTCAACTTCCGGAAATCCAGGCATAAAAAAAGCGCCGCAACGTTGAGGTCGTTGCAGCGCTTTTTTTCGTATGGCCGTTACCTGATGGAGGGATGGTGCGGTCGAGAAGACTCGAACTTCCACGGGGGTTAGCCCACAGCGACCTCAACGCTGCGCGTCTACCAATTCCGCCACGACCGCATGTCTCATCCGCTTCCACAAGCCGGGGCTTGCTTCAGGCGTGCGGGGGGAATACCAAATCCCGGTGCCCCGATCAAGCGAATGAAGCAGCTTTTTCTAAGAAAACAGGATCACCCATGACAGCCCCCCTTCACCCAGCCCGGTTGCCGGAGGGAACAGCCCCGGATAGCCGCCCCTCCGATAGCTTCCCTATCGAGTGGCGGATCAGCGACGAACTCGTCCCCTATCCGGAGGCGGTCGCCGAGATGGAGGCACGGGCCACGGCGATCCGCGAGGGCACGGCGCCGGAACTGGTCTGGCTGCTGGAGCACCCGCCGCTCTACACGGCGGGCACCAGCGCGCGTGCCGCGGACCTGCTGGAGCCGGAGCGGTTCCCGACCTACCAGTCGGGCCGGGGCGGCCAGTACACCTACCACGGACCGGGCCAGCGGGTGGCCTATGTGATGATCGATCTGAAGCGTCCCCGGCCGGGACTGGAGGGACCGGATATCCGAGCCTACGTCAACCGGCTGGAGGAGTGGCTGATCCGGACTCTGGCCCAGTTCAACGTCAAGGGCGAGCGTCGCGACGGCCGGGTCGGCATCTGGGTCGATCGCGGGCCGTATGGGGGAATCAAAGGACGCGAGGACAAGATCGCGGCGTTGGGCGTGCGGGTCCGCCGCTGGGTGACGCTGCACGGCGTCGCGCTGAACGTCGATCCGGACCTAAGTCATTTCGCAGGCATCGTGCCCTGCGGCATCAGCGAGCACGGAGTCACCAGCCTGCATGCGCTGGGACACCTCGTCACGCTGCCCGAAGTCGATCTGGCGCTCCGGGCGGCGTGGGAGGACGTCTTCGGGGAGTGATCTTCCCCGATGTTCAGTTCAGTTCAGCTCGGGTCAGTCGCGGAACGGGTCGGTCACCAGAATGGTGTCGTCCCGCTCGGGGCTGGTCGAGACCATCGCCACCGGCGCCTCGATCAGTTCCTCGATGCGGCGGATGTACTTGACCGCCGTTGCCGGCAGATCGGCCCAGCTCCGGGCGCCCTGGGTGCTCTCGTTCCAGCCCGGCATCGTCTCGTAGATCGGCTCGACGCCGGCCTGAGCGGATTGGCCGGCGGGGAAGTGGCTCAGCTCGCGCCCTTCGTAGCGGTAGCCGACGCACACCTTCAGTTCGGAGAAGCCGTCCAGCACGTCCAGCTTGGTCAGGGCGATGCCGTTGATGCCGCCGACCTTGACCGCCTGACGGACCATCACGGCGTCGAACCAGCCGCAGCGGCGCTTGCGCCCCGTTACGGTGCCGAACTCGCGGCCCCGCTCGCCCAGACGCTCGCCGTCGGCATTGAGCTGCTCGGACGGGAACGGGCCGGAGCCGACGCGGGTGGTGTACGCCTTGGTGATGCCCAGCACGTACCCCACGGCTCCCGGCCCCATGCCCGAACCGGTCGCGGCGTTGCCGGACACGGTGTTGGACGAGGTGACGTACGGGTATGTGCCGTGATCGACGTCGAGCATGGCGCCCTGGGCGCCTTCGAACAGGATACGCTTGCCGGCGCGCCGCAGCTCGTCCAGCTTCTCCCACACGACGGCGGCGTAGGGGCGGACCAGCGGGGCGACTTCGCGCAGGCTGTCCAGAAGCTGGGTGCGGCCGACCTCTTCCGAGCCCAAGCCGCGCAGCAGCGCGTTGTGGTGGAACAGCAGCTTGTCGACCTTTTCCTCCAGCACGGCCTCGTCCGCCAGGTCGCACAGGCGGATCGCGCGGCGGGCGACCTTGTCCTCGTAAGCCGGGCCGATGCCGCGGCCGGTCGTGCCGATCTTCAGGGTGCCCAGCGCCTCTTCCCGCGCGCGGTCGACGGCGCCGTGGATCGGGAGGATCAGCGTGGCGTTCTCGGCGATCATCAGGTTCTCGGGCGAAATCTCGACGCCCTTCTGCCGGATCGCGTCGATCTCGCGCAGCAGCGCCCAGGGATCGACCACCACGCCGTTGCCGATGACCGACAGCTTGCCCGGCCGCACCACGCCCGACGGCAGCAGGCTCAGCTTGTACTCGATGCCGTTGATCACCAGCGTGTGGCCGGCATTATGGCCGCCCTGGTAGCGCACCACCACATCGGCCCGGCTGGACAGCCAGTCGACGATCTTGCCCTTGCCTTCGTCGCCCCACTGGGAGCCGACCACCGCTACGTTCGCCATCGTGTCTCTCCACGCGTATCAGCGGAGAAGGCGCAAGACCTCCTCCGGCATCCCGGCCGGGCGGCGCGAGCCGCCTCCCGGCCACCGAAACTACATCAAGCGGCCGGAAGAATCCCGCCGCCGGTGAAAATATGGGTGCAATGCAGCCGGCGCGCCTCGGCCGCCGGTTCGTCGAAGCTTTCCAGCGCACGGACCGTCACCCAGCCTTCCGAGCGCAGCCTTGCGCCGTCGGCTTCCTGCGTGTCGAGCGGCAGGAAGACCCTGGGGCTTGGCGCCGGATCGGGAACGGCGCGCAGCACGGTGTCCAGATACAGGGTGAAGCCGGTCGCCGGCTCGCCCTGGGATCCCGGCTTCCGGGCACCCGCGCGGTAGCGGCCGCCCCGCCCCAGTTCACCGCTGACCCCGCGCGAGAACAGGGTGAAGCTGATGCCGGTCTGGTACTCGAAGCCCCTGTGCTCGACCGGATCCACCGTCAGCATCAGGCGGGGAGCACCGGCGCGGATCAGCCGGACGACCTCGGTCAGCCTTTGCCGGTCGCCGTCGGCGGCGTCCGGCAGGTCGAGTGCCGCCAGCAGTTCCACCGCCCGGTCGGCGGGCCCGGAGGCCCGCATCAGGCTTGCCAGCAGTTCGGCCGCCTTGCCGCCGACGGCCGCGACTTCGGCCGCATCCTTGCGGTCGAGGGCCTGACGCAGCCGGGCGGTCTCCTCGTCCGGCAGGTCGAGCGCGCGGCAGACCGCCGGCACCAGGGTCGGCACGTTGAGATCGACCGAGATGTTGTTGACTCCGACGGCATCGAGGGCGCGGTAGGCCAGCAGCACCACTTCGGCGTCGGCGGTCGGCAGCAGGGTCCCGATCAGTTCGACGCCGACCTGACCGAACTGCCGCTCCGGTCGGAGCTGCGACCCTTTGACCCGGAGCACCTGACCGCCATAGCTCAGCCGCAGGGGGCGCGGCTCGTTGGCGAGCCTCGTCGTCGCGATGCGGGCCACCTGAAGCGTCATGTCCGGGCGAAGCGCCAGCATGCGCTGGGATACCGGGTCCATCAGCCGGAAGGTCTGGGTCGCCATCGCGGCGCCCGGTCCGGACAGCAGGCTGGCTTCGAATTCGATAAGCGGCGGCTTGACCCGGTCGAAACCGTTCAGCGCGAATTCCGCCATCAGCTTTTCCACGATGGTAGCCTCGAACGCGGCTTCACGCGGAAGCACGTCATGGAGGCCGGCGGGCAGCAGCGCTCTGTTGATCGGGTCGGTCATGCCGGTTACGGGGTCCTGGGGTCCTGATTGAGATTTGGACATACCGGGGCCGCTAAGTATCGGAATCGGTCCCGCCGGGCAAACGGAAAAGGGTCGCGGCAGCCATGGCCTCCGCGCGGCACCGCCCGGATCTCCCACAAGGGACACGTGAACCATTGGACAAGTGAGGCACTTCGTCCTAAGACTTCGGCGCTTCAATGAGGCATTGTCCTTATCCGGGGCAAGGTCCAGCCCGCATCCCGCTAATCCCGCTTCGCCGCAGGCCCGCCGGTCATGCGCTCCATCACGAGGACGAAGTGACATCGCCGGAAATGGTTCGGCCGGTTCTCCATATAATCGGCATACTCCTGGCCGTGCTTGGAATCGGCATGCTCGTCCCGGCGCTTGTGGACAGCGCGGTCGGACACTCGGACTGGGTCGTCTTCGTGACCTCCAGCGCCATCACCATCGGCGCGGCGGGCGCCTTGTACCTGGGCACCAGCGGACCGATAGAGCGCTTCGGGGTCAAGCAGACATTCCTGCTGACCACGATGGCCTGGGTCGTCCTTGCCCTGTTCGGGGCGCTGCCCTTCATGATGTCCACGACGCAGCTCGATTTCACCGACGCCTTCTATGAGGCGATGTCCGGGCTGAGCACGACCGGGGGCACCGTGATCGTCGGCCTGGACCAAGCGCCGCCGGGCGTCCTCCTGTGGCGGGCCCTGCTCAACTGGTTCGGCGGCATCGGCATCATCGTGATGGCCATCGCGATCCTGCCTGTCCTGCGGGTCGGCGGCATGCAGCTTTTCCGCACCGAGTCGTCCGACCGGGGCGACAAGCCCTTCGCCACGGTCAGGGACACCGCCAACGCCATTACCCTGACCTATCTGGGCCTGACCGTGCTCTCGGCCGTCCTGTTCAGCCTTGCCGGCATGGACTGGTTCGACGCCGTCTGCCACGCGATGGCGGCGGTATCGACGGGCGGCTTTTCCACCAAGGACGCGTCGCTGGGATACTTCGAGTCGATCCCGATCCTGTGGGTCGCGGTCGTCAGCATGATATCCGGCGCGGTGCCGCTCACCTTCTACATCAGGCTGCTGCGCAACTTCGGCGGCGCCGCGCTGGCGGACAGCCAGGTGTGGACGCTGATGGGAATCCTAGCCGCCTCGGTCGCGGCCATGACCGGCTGGGCCTATTTCGAAGTCGGGCTGGAATTCATCCCGGCGCTCAGTCACAGCGCCGTCAACGTGGTATCGATCATCACCGACGCAGGCTTCGTTTCGACCGACTACAGCGCCTGGGGCGGGTTTCCCATGGTCGCCTTCTTCTTCTTCTTCTTCATCGGCGGCTGCACCGGATCGACCTCCGGCTCGATCAAGATCTTCCGCTGGCAGATCCTGTTCGGATCGATGCAGGCTCAGATGATCCGGATGCTTCAGCCGCATCGGGTCGTCGTGCGAACCTATAACGGCAAGCCCGTGCAGCCGGACGTGGTCGACAGCGTCATCAACTTCGTCTTTGCCTATATACTCTCCTACGTGATCCTGACGCTGATGATCGCCGCGACGGGGCTGGACATGCTGACGGCCTCAAGTTCCGTCGCGTCGGCCCTGGCCGGCGCCGGACCCGGCCTCGGCCCCGTCGTCGGACCGGCGGGCACCTTCGCGCCGCTGCCCGACGCAGCCAAATGGGTGCTGTGCCTCGCGATGCTGCTGGGCCGGCTGGAGGTCTTCACCGTGATCGTCCTGTTCACCCGCACCTTCTGGAAGAGCTGACCTCTTCGCGAAACGCGATGTTTGTGCTTCAAAGGGCCGCAGCACCCCAAGTCCTGAAGAAGGCTCGCACACATGTCCAAGGCACCGACCATCGCAGCACTGGCCGCCGATCTGGCCGAAGGCCGCACCACCAGCGTCGCCCTGACCGAAGCGGCGCTCGACCGGATCGCCGACCCGGCAGGCGAGGGCGCCAGGACCTTCACCCATGTGGACAGGGCGGCCGCACTGGCTCAGGCCGAGGCCAGCGACCGCCTGCGCGCCCACGGCATCGTCCCCTCGCCGCTCGCCGGCCTTCCGGTTTCGGTCAAGGACCTGTTCGACCTTGCCGGTCAGGTCACGACCGCCGGCTCGGTGGTCCTCAAGGACAGCGCCCCGGCAAAAACCGACGCGCCGGCCATGGCCCGCCTGCGGGCCGCGGGAGCGGTGCTGATCGGGCGCACCAACATGACCGAGTTCGCCTTTTCCGGGCTTGGGATCAATCCGCATTACGGCACCCCCGGCAACCCGTTCGACCGCAAGCGCATTCCCGGCGGATCGTCCTCCGGTGCGGCCGTTTCGGTCGCCGACGGCATGGCGGTCGCCGCCATCGGTTCGGACACAGGCGGCTCGGTCCGCATTCCGGCCGCCCTGTGCGGCCTTGCCGGGTTCAAGCCGACCCAGTCGCGGGTGCCGCGCGACGGGGCGGTCCCGCTGTCATGGACTCTCGACAGCATCGGTCCCCTTGCCGCCTCAATCGCCTGCTGCGCCGTGGTCGATGCTGTGATGGCCGGTGAACCGGCCCATGCTCCCGAAGCGCTGCCGCTGGCGGGCTTGAGGATCGGCGTTCCGGAACAGATCGTGCTGGACGGCCTGGACGCTACGGTTTCCGCCGCCTTCTCCCGCACGCTGACCCGCCTGTCGCAAGCCGGCGCCCATTTGAGCGACCTGGACATGCCGGCCCTGATCCGGATCGCGGAGGTCGGCGGCAGGGGCGGTTTCGCCGCCCCCGAGGCACTCGCCTGGCACAAGACCCTGCTGGAGCAGCGCGGCTCGGAATACGATCCGCGCGTGTCGGTCCGGATCCGGCGCGGCGCCGAGCAATCCGCCGTGGACTACATAGAGCTGCTGGCGGCCCGCAAGGCGATCATGGCGGAAGCGGTCGAGCAGACCCGCGACTTCGACGCCCTGCTGCTGCCGACGGCTCCTATCGTCGCACCCCGGTTCGACGAAGTGGCCGACGATGCCGGCTACACCAGGCTCAACATCATGGTGCTCCGCAACCCGTCTCTCTTCAACTTCCTCGACCGGCCGGCGGTCACCCTGCCCTGCACAACCGACGGCTTGCCGGTCGGCGCGATGCTGGTCGGCAAGCGCCACCACGACCGGCGCCTGCTGGCCATCGCCCGCGCGGTGGAACCGGTGGTCGCCGGCTGACAGTCGAGCAGCGCGCGGCGGCCGCGTCAGCGCCCGCCGCGCCCTTCCGACGCCGGATCAGGCCGGGATCACCTTGTCCCGCTTTAGGCGGTCGAACAGGTCGGTGAAGCTGTCCGGCGTGCTCTGATAATCGAGGAAGCCGGCCTTGCGGCTCTTGGTCATGTCGGTGACGACTT
>NZ_JCACHA010000652.1:2913-13957 GCF_059503625.1 Skermanella sp. | reverse complement strand
CGCTTCGTCCGGGCAACGAGCAGGGGTTGGGAGTTCGCCTTCAACAATCGTGAGAAGGCGCTGGACTTGCTGGTTGCCGAGTTCCCCCATCTGAATGCGGAGGACGAACGGTCCGCGCTCGACGTGATGCTGTCCTATGCCTTCAACGGCGTCACGAGAAAGGGCGGCTGGGGCATCATGGACAAGGATGTCTGGGCGGACCAGATAGAACTGTTCGCCCGGCTCGGCCAGTTCCCGAAGAAGGTCCCCCGGGTGGACGACCTGGTGACCATGGACATCCTGAACGCGACGCGGGACATACGGCCGCGGATCGGATGAAGCCTGAGGACAGGCCGCCGGGGCCGACGATTGCCCATCGGCGCCGTACCTGTGATACAAGCCTGTCCAGCGAACCGGACCGGGAAAGTACCGGCGCCGGTTCCGGGCAAATTGGAGAGACAGGAATGGCGGACGACAGGGAAGGCCCTTCCTCCGACGGTGCGGCCTTCTGGGCCGACGCATTGCGCAGGTTCGACGCCGTGCGGCGCTGGCGCGGCAATGCCATGGACAGCATGGGGCTTGGGCGGCAGGAAACGCCGTTCAGGACGGTTCTGGACGAGCCGGACGTGCGGCTCCGGCTCTATGGGGAGCAATCCGCTCCCGGCGGCCCTACCCTCCTGATCGTCCCCGCACCGATCAAGCGCGGCTACATCTGGGACCTGCTCCCCCATGTCAGCGTCGTCCGCCGCTACCTGGAGGCGGGCTTCCGCGTCTATATGACGGAGTGGATCGAGCCCGTCGAACCGGACGGCGAAGACGGCGGCAAGGCCGGCGGCAAGGGCCGGGCCGGATCGCCGCTCGGGCTCGCCGATTATGCCGACCGCCTGATCCTGCGGTGCGCCGACGCCATCGCGGCTGCGGGCGACGGCGACCGCATCTTCATCGCCGGACATTCGCTGGGCGGTACCCTGGCGACCATATTCAGCAGCGTGCACGCAGACCGTATCCGCGGCCTGGTCGTGGTCGAGGCGCCCCTGCACTTCGGTCCGGACAGCGGCGTCTTTGCGCCGGTCGTGGCGGGCGCACCGCACGCGGCGGCCTTGCGCGAGCTTTTCGGCAATATCCCCGGCACCTTCCTGAACATGGTTTCGGCGAAGGCCTCCCCGCGCGAGTTCAACTGGGACCGCCGGATGGACATGATCGCCAGTCTCGCCGATCCGCGGGCGTTCCAGACCCATCTTGCGGTGGAGCGCTGGACGCTGGACGAGTTTCCGCTTCCCGGAAGACTGTTCGAGGAACTGATCGAGCAGCTTTACCGGGAAGACAGGTTCGCCCGCGGCACCTTGGAGATCAACGGCAGGACGGCGTCCCCGGCAGGCCTTGCGTCACCCTTGCTGGCGATCCTGGGCAACGACAGCCAGATCATCCCACCGGCGTCGATGCTGCCGGTGATCGAGGCATCGCCGGCAGCCAACAAGCGGACGCTCACCTATGGCGGCGACGTCGGGGTGTCGCTCCAGCACGTCGGACCCTTGATCGGACGCACCGCCCATCATGCCGTATGGCCGGAAGTGATCGGCTGGCAGAAGGGTATCGCCGGCGCCGGCTGACCGCTGCTGGGGACGGGAGAATGCCGGAATGCCGCACCCACGCCATACCCCTGCCGTCGAACGCGCGGTCATGATAAATCTGTCCGGTGAGGATCGCCCTTATCAGATGTTTCATCATCGGATTGCCGAGCACCGCATGAAGGAGACAGGGGAATGAGCGCTTCCTCCACCGACAAGGACGAACCGAACTTCGCCAACGACACGGATACGCCCGAAACTCCGTCGACGGAGACAAGCCCAGGCGTCCTGCCGCAGAAGCCGATCGCCGGGGAGGCTCCGTCCCGGGAGCAGGCGGGACGCGGCAAGGGCAAGCCGTCCGGGCGATAGCGGTCATAAAAAGACAGCACTACTGCAAAGCTACGCCTCAACAAGCCGACGCCGGCCAGTCCGGCACCACAAGGGGGGAATACCGCAATGGCCACCATCAAGGGTGAAGACACCCGCCGCCGCCGGCCATCCGCCGGCAAGCGCGCCGAGGAAGCCGCCCCCAGCGGCGGCGCCACAGCCGGGGCTCCGGAAGAGCGGCCCGCATCGGAGACCCAGCCGCCGGCCGACGGCCAGGCCGGCATGGGAATACCCACTCCGGAGGCGGCGCTTGGTCTGTGGATGTCCTGGATGAAGCAGAACATGGGGGGCTTCGCCCCTGTCGGCAGCACGGAACAGCCGTGGTGGGTGGCGAGCGCCGACGCCGTATCGGGATCGCTGCTGGCGACCGGGGTGGAACAGTTCCAGCGCTTCGTCGCCGCCGATCCCATGCTGGCGTCGATCGACCGCATGTGGAACGCCAACCCGCTGCGCGAAGTGATCCCGGTCGACTGGGCGGAGGCGGTCCGCGCGCTCCGGATCGTCTGGCTGCGGTCGCTCCGCGACCCGGCCAAGGCCTTCACGCGTTCGGCAGAGCTCAACATGCAGATCTGGTCGTCGGCGATGGAGACCTGGAACTCCGCCGGCGCCCGCTGGTGGGGCCTGACCACCGGCACGGCGCCGGAAACCGGCACCGGCGGCGACAAGCGGTTCGACGCTCCGGAGTGGAACGGCAACCCTGTCTACAAGACCCTGAAGGAGATGTATCTGCTGGCCTCCGATTTCCTGCTGAGGCAGGGCATGGAGGACGAAGACATGGACCCGCAGGAGCGCGAGCGCATCACCTTCCACCTGCGCCAGTTCGTCGATGCGATGAGCCCGAGCCTGCTGCTGATGTCCAACCCGGTAGCGTTGCGGCGCGCCGTCGAGACCGGTGGCGCCAGTCTGGCCGATGGCGCACGCAACCTGCTTCACGACCTGCGCGAAGGCCGGCTGAGCATGGTCGACGCGACCGCCTTCGAGCCGGGGCGCAATCTGGCGGTGACGCCGGGCAAGGTGGTCCTGCGCAACCGCCTGATCGAACTGATCCAGTACGCGCCGTCGACCGAGCAGGTCCGTCAGGTGCCGATCCTGATCATGCCGCCGTGGATCAACAAGTTCTACATCCTGGACATGCAGCCCAAGAACAGCATGGTGAAGTACCTCGTCGACCAGGGCTTCACGGTGTTCATGGTGAGCTGGAAGAACCCCGATGCCTCGATGGAGGACATCACCTTCGAGGACTACATGAACCTCGGCCCGCTGGCCGCCGCCGACGCCGTGCGCGACATCACCGGCAGCGACAGCGTCAATCCGGTCGGGTACTGCATCGGCGGATCGCTGCTGGCGATGACGCTGTCATATCTGGCGGCGAAGGGCGATACCCGGTTCGGATCGGCGACATTCATGGTGTCGATGCAGGACTTCAGCAGGGTCGGCGACAGCGCCTTCTTCATGGACGAACCGCAGATCGACTTCATCGAGCAGCAGATGATGGAGCGGGGCTATCTCGACAGCCGCGAGATGGCGAACATGTTCAACCTGCTGCGCTCCAACGACCTGATCTGGAGCAACGTGGTCAACAACTACCTGCTGGGCGGCAAGCCGCCGGCCTTCGATCTGCTCTACTGGAACAGCGACGGCACCCGCATGGCGCGGGCGGCCCATAGCTGGTACCTGCGCAACACCTATGTCGAAAACAACCTGATCAAGCCCGGCAAGATCCAGCTTTGCGGCGTGCCGATCGACCTTGGCAACGTGAAGGTGGACATCTACGCGGTAGGTGCCGAAAAGGACCATATCGTCCCCTGGAACGCGGCCTGGAAGATCACCCAGCTGACCGGCGGCAATGTCCGCTTCGTCATGGCATCGAGCGGCCACATCGCCGGGATCATCAACCATCCGGCCGGCAAGAAGGGCGGATACAGCGTCCGCGAGGGCGCGCGCGACGTGACGTCTCCGGAAGCTTGGCTGGAGGGTGCCGACAAGCAGCCCGGAAGCTGGTGGCCCGACTGGGTCAGGTGGCTGAACGCGCATGCGGGCGATATGGTGCCGGCCCCGGCGCTGGGGAGCGACAAGTATCCCGTGGTGTGCAACGCACCGGGAACTTATGTCCTGGAGAAGTAACGTCTGACCGGGACGTCTGACGGGGCCGACCGGGCAGTCCGATGGGGCTGTCCGACTGGGCTCCGGCGGCATCGGACTTCTGCCGCCGGAGCCCAGTCGGCTATCTTCAGACTTCTTCCGGGAAGCAGCCTGCCCTTGCCGCCGCAACCGCGACCTGGGTGCGGTTCTTCACTCCCAATTTCTGCATGATAGCGCGAACATGAACCTTGACCGTGCCTTCCAGCACGCCGAGAGAGCGCGCGATCTCCTTGTTGGAATGCCCGGCGAGCAGTAGCTGGAAGACGTCGCGCTGACGATCGGTCAACCTGTCCAGCATATGATTGGTCGGCCGTTCCGGTTCTGCCGCGATGGCGCTGACCAGGACGGTCCGGGGCAGCGGGACGTAGGTTTCTCCGGACAGGACGAGCGAAATCGCGTGCTCCAGCAGGGCAGACGATCCCGATTTCAAGATATAGCCCTTCGCACCGGCACGGACGCTGTCGATCACGTCGGCACTTTCGTCGGATGCCGATATGACGATCAGCGGCACTCCGTCCAAGGCCTCGATCATCCGGCGGACTCCGGTCAGTCCATCGTCACTGTCCAAATGGAGATCGAATAGAACCAAAGAGAGATCCGGGTTCCTCCGGACCGTGGCCAATGCTCCCTCAAGCGAGTTCGCTTCGAACACTTCGGCGGTTGGGAAAAGCTCAAGCACGGAAAGAGCAAAGCCGTGCAAGACGAGCGCGTGATCGTCGACGATCAGGACTTTCAATGAGTTACTGGTCATCTGGCGCTATCGCATCTGCCATTGGAGAAAACTGGTTGCTTTTGAAACAAAAAGCAAGGGTCCAGCGACTTCCCAACAGGCTAGTCTTTGATTGCTCTCCACGGATCGGATCCCCCTCGCAAGAATTCTTTAGCTTCTAAGCCCGCCAACTCCAAAATCTCTCTTTTTGGTTGCCCCTGATGGCTGTCAGCTTAGGAACGTGTGCTTGGTCTTGTAAGTATCCTATAGCATCGGAACATCGATTTCATGTAAGTTTTTATTGTCAAGTCACCCAGCTACCTCTTTCGATGTGAAATCGCAAAGAATTCAATAAAAAGCTAAATGATGCGGATGATACCGCTCAACTGGGAGCCATGCGATGACTAACTGCGATGTAATGTTGGTCGACAGCGATCGACTTTTCTGCGCCGCGCTGGGAGCTTTGCTCAGCACGACATCATTCAAAATCTCGGCGGAGTATACATCGCTCGCAGATGCGACCGTAGCTGTCCGGCAGGGCAGCCATCCCGACCTGATCCTGCTGAACCTGCAAAGCGGCAATGCGGACGAGATGGCGCTTCTCAAGCAGCTTCGTGCATCGACAACGGTGTCGCGCATCGTCGTCCTGGCGTCTGAACTGACGTCGCAGATCATGAGCGGCGCGCTTCAAGCCGGTGCCGACGGATGCCTCAACAAGACGATGTCCTGCGAGGCCCTTCAGCGGTCTCTGCATCTCGTCATGCTCGGCGAGGCGGTTTTTCCCCGCAGCATCGCCGACCTCCTGATCAGCAGCGGGATCGAGGAAACGGCACCGGCGCATTCGGCGACGCTGCCCTCCCTTGGCAACGAACTGTCCAAGCGGGAGATCGAAATCCTGCGCTGTCTGCTGGGCGGCCAGTCCAACAAAGCTATCGCACGCAATCTTAACATCACCGAGTCGACCGTTAAGATGCACTTCAAGAACGTCATGCGAAAGATCCGTGCTCAGAATCGCACCCAGGCCGCCGTCTGGGCAATACAACATGGTATTTCCCCCAGACTTTCCGCGTAGAGTAAAAGGCTGGTCTTACCAGTACGGACACCCAAAAGCAGACTTCACCTTCGAAGACGTTGCATGTGCGAAGGGCTTGGTCTCACCATATGGATGAATGTGACGGGACGTTCTGTTTTCTTTCGATGCAGGACGTCCCACTCACGGGTAACCGTTGGGGGATCGGGCGGCATGGATCGACTTCTGGGGTATTTGCGCCAGGATTCTGGAAAGCGTCACGTATGTCTGTCCAAGCAGCCGGACGGGCAGGAAGTCCTCAATTTTCAGGCGATGGGCCGCAACGGCAACTGGCCTGTGGCGATCGCGCTCGAACAGGACGACAGCGTCCTGTCGATCTGCTCGACGCTGCCCCTGACGATCTCGCATGGCCGGCGCCAGGCGATCACCGAACTGGTGACCCGGCTGAACGACGCGGCGGAGGAAGGGCATTTCGAGGCACCGGACGCTGCGGGCCGCATCCGCTACCGCAGCCGCCACGACGTTCCCGCCTCGGCCGGCACGGCCGGGCCGCGTCTGGCCATCGAGCGCCACGTGTCCATCGTGGACGGCGACCTGTCGAGCTTCTTCGCGGTTGCCGCCGGCGGACAGACACCGATCGAAGCGGTCGATCAGCTGGAGCGCGTGCGCCGCTACGGCTGACGCGGATAGTTGGCTGCACCGACGGTTAACTTGTTCTGACAGACCTTGACGTGTTCAGGGAGTAAGCCTGTATAACCCTGACGGGTTCCTGTGAATGGTTCCCCTGCGAAACCATTGCAAGAGTCCCGTCATATGGACCGACACGACCCGCATCCTCGACCGGCCGACAGCGGCGACCTGCCGGAAGCAGGCCGAACGGTTACCGTGGCTCCCGGTATCCTGTGGGTGCGGATGCCCCTGCCCTTCGCGCTGAACCATATCAATATCTGGCTGCTGCAGGATGATGCGGGCTGGACCGTCGTCGATACCGGTATCGGCAGCAACAGGACCAGGGACTATTGGGAGCAGGTCTTCGCCTCGGCGCTAGGCGGCAAACCCATCGTCCGGGTCGTTGCGACCCACTTCCACCCGGACCATATCGGCCTTGCCGCTTGGCTGGTCGAGCGCTGGGATGCCGAGTTCTGCGCCAGCCTGACGGAATGGCTGCTCGGCCGCGCGCTCAGCCAGGAGAACCCGGAAACCATGGTCCGCAACGGCCTTGCCTTCTACCGGCGGGCCGGGCTGGACGATGCGTCGCTCGGCGTGCTGGCGGAACGTGGGAACGCCTACGCCCGCGGAGTGGACTCCCTGCCGCCGGTGCTGCGCAGGCTGAGGGAAGGCGACGGGATCGCGATAGGCGGCAACGAATGGCGGGTCATCATCGGCGGCGGCCATTCTCCCGAGCATGTCAGCCTTTACAGCCAGTCCGCCGGTATCCTGATCGCCGGCGATCAGGTGCTGCCGCGCATCAGCCCCAACATCAGCGTCTGGCCCTCCGAACCGGAGGCCGATCCGCTGACCGATTTCCTGCAAACGCTGGAGCGGCTTCGCATCGTGCCGGACGGCACGCTGATCCTGCCGTCCCACGATACGCCGTTCCGAGGCCTGCATGCGCGGCTGGACGGATTGGCGGCGCACCACAGGGAACGCCTGTCGGAAACGCTGGCCGCCTGCGAAGCGCCGCGATCCATCGCGCAAGTGACGCGGATCATGTTCCGGCGCGAACTCGACCCGCATCAGCTCGTCTTCGCGGTCGGCGAGGCGCTGGCTCACCTGAACCATCTTTTCCGCCGCGGTCTTCTGACCCGCACCACCGACGCGGATGGTGTCCTGCTGTTTCGCAAAGCATAAACCTGTTGCAAAACGTGACCGCCCCGTAGCCCGGAGAAAAACAGCGCCGAGAAAAACAGCGCGGTGAAAAACAGTCCGGGCGGACGTTTTGCCAGTGTATGCTTCGCACGCTATGGGAATGGACCGGCGGAAACAACCCGGGCATCGATGATAGGGACGGAGATAAGAATGGTTCGGGTCGCCTGCATCGGCGAATGCATGATCGAGCTGTCGGAGCACGCCGACGGCAGCCTGACGCGAAGCTACGGCGGCGATACGCTGAACACGGCGCTGTACATGGCGCGGCTCGGCACCCCGGTCGATTACGTCACGGCGCTGGGCGACGACGGCTGGAGCGAAGAGATGCTGGCCGCGTGGAAGGCTGAGGGCATCGGAACGTCCAAGGTGCTGCGGCTGCCGGGCCGCCTGCCCGGACTCTACGTGATCCAGACCGATGCCGGCGGCGAACGCCGCTTCCAGTACTGGCGCGACAGCGCCGCCGCGCGCGACCTGTTCGCCCTGGAAAAGACGCCGGCCCTGATCGAGGCGCTGGCGCGGGATTACTCGCTGCTTTACCTGTCCGGCATCACGCTGTCGCTCTATGGCGACAAGGGCCGCGCGGTGCTGTCCGATGCGCTGGACAAGGCACGGGCCGCCGGGGTGCGGATCGCCTTCGACACCAATTTCAGGACGCGCGGCTGGCCTGACCGCGACGTGGCGCGGCAGGCATACCGGGATATCCTGAGCCGTTCGGACATAGCCCTTGCCTCCACCGAGGATCTCGACCTGCTGTTCGGCGAGGGTGGAACGGAGACGTTCCTGGAAGGAAGAAGGCCTGCCGAGGTCGTGCTGAAGCTCGCCGAGCCGGCCTGCCGGGTCATGGTCGACGGGGCGGACGAACTCGTGGAAGCGAAGCCGGTCGAAAGGGTCGTGGACACGACCGCCGCCGGCGACAGCTTCGCCGCCGCTTACCTGACCGCCCGGCTTTCGGGAGCCAACCCTATCGACGCGGCGCGCGCCGGTCATCGGCTGGCGGGCGCCGTCGTCGGATACAGGGGCGCCATCATCCCACGTTCCGCGATGCCATCCGACGTCCTGAAGCGGGAGGGGCTGGTATGACGCCTCGCGACGTGTCCATCGCCGCGGATCTGCTGCTGGACGCGCGCCGGAAAGGTGTCAGGCTGACCAGCCTGCCGGCTCCGGCCAATCCCGTCACCTGGGACGACGCCTATGCGATCCATGACATTCTGGTCCGCAAGCTCGGGACGCGGGCCGGGTGGAAGGTGGGCGCCACCACTCCCGAGGCGGAACCGTTCCGGGCGGCCTTGACGGCGGATACGGTATTCGACGGCGCCACCCGCATACCGGCTTCGCGCTTCAACGTGATCGGGGTCGAAGCGGAACTCGTCTAACGCTTCACGAAGACGCTGATCGCCCGGCAGCAGCCCTATGGGGAGGATGAAGTCTTCGATGCCGTCGGATCGGTGCATGCCGCGATCGAGATCGTCGACACCCGCTTCGCGGCCTGGAATTCGGTCGACCGGCTCGCCCAGGTCGCCGATCAGATGAACCATGGCGCGCTGGTCGTTGGCAGCGGCCGGCCCGACTGGCGGGACGTCGATCCGGTCAACGAGCCGGTGCTGCTCTCGATCGAGGGCGAGCCGGTATCGGAGACGGTCGGAGGAAACTCGGCGGGCGATCCCTTGCGGATGCTGGTCTGGCTTGCCAATACGGGTGCGCGCAGCCTGGGAGGCATCAAGGCCGGCGACCTGATCACGACCGGGTCCTGCACCGGAACGATCTTCGTCGAAGGTCCGTGCCGGATCGCGGCGGAGTTCCCGACCGTCGGCCGGGCTGTGCTGGAGATCGCGTAAGCGCCCTGCCAGTCGTTTGGGCACCTCCAGCATAGTGCCGTATTCTTGAGCAGAAACGATCCGTCTTGGGGATGATGCGCCTGCCCAATCCTTGAGCGATCAAGGACATCCGGTCTCAACCCGCCGCTGGCACCGATCTTGAAGACGTCTTCCGCCAAACCTGACAGGAACGGGCGGAGGCAGAGTTGCATATCAAGAAGATCCAGCGGCTGATGGCTGCGGCATCGATATCGCTATCGGTATCGGCGGCGCTGATGGCGCCGGGTATCGCCAGTGCCCAAGGTACTCTCCGGATCGGCATGACGCTGGCGGATATTCCGCTGACGACGGGCCAGACCGACCAGGGCGGCGAGGGCCAGCGGTTCATGGGCTATACCGTCTATGACGCGCTGGTGAACTGGGACCTGACGTCGGCGGACAAGGCGTCGGACCTGGTTCCCGGTCTGGCGACGGAATGGAAGGTCGACGACGCCGACAAGACCAAGTGGGTCTTCAAGCTGCGCCAGGGCGCCAAGTTCCATGACGGGTCGGAGTTCAAGGCGTCGGCCGTGGTCTGGAACCTCGACAAGCTGCTGAACGACAAGTCGCCGCAATACGATCCCAAGCAGGCGGCGCAGGGCCGCAGCCGCATCCCGGCGGTGGCCTCGTACAAGGCGATCGACGACTACACGCTGGAAGTCACCACCAAGGACCCCGACGCCTTCCTGCCCTATCAGCTCGCCTGGATACTGATCTCCAGCCCGGCGCATTGGGAAGCGGTCGGCAAGGACTGGAACAAGTTCGCGCTCCAACCTTCCGGCACGGGGCCGTGGAAGCTGGTGTCCTGGACCGCGCGCGAGCGGGCCGAGATGGCGCCGTTCAAGGAATACTGGGACAAGACCCGCGTGCCGAAGCTGGACAAGCTGGTGCTGGTCCCCATCCCGGAGGCCGCGACCCGGACTTCGGCGCTGCGTTCCGGTCAGGTCGATTGGATCGAGGCCCCGGCTCCCGATGCGATCCCGAGCCTGAAGCAGGCCGGCTTCCAGATCACGTCGAACGGCTATCCGCATAACTGGACATGGCATCTGAGCCGGGTCGAGGGTTCGCCCTGGAACGACATCCGGGTCCGGAAGGCCGCCAACCTTGCGGTCGACCGCGACGGCTTGAGCGAGCTGCTGGGCGGCATGATGGTGCCGGCCAAGGGCCATGTGCTGCCGTCGAGCCAGTGGTTCGGCAAGCCGCAGTTCGACATCACCTACGATCCGGAAAAGGCGAAGGAGCTGCTGGCGGAGGCCGGCTACGGGCCGGACAAGCCGGTCACCGTCAAGGTGCTGATCTCGGCCAGCGGGTCGGGCCAGATGCAGCCGCTGCCCATGAACGAGTACATCCAGCAGACGCTGGGCGAGGTCGGCATCAAGGTCGAGTTCGAGGTGGTCGAATGGAACACGATGGTCAACCTGTGGCGGGCCGGCGCCAAGTCGGATCAGGTCAAGGGCGCCAACGCGATCAACTTCACCTACTTCATCCAGGACCCGTTCACCGGCTT
>NZ_JCACHA010000652.1:0-2903 GCF_059503625.1 Skermanella sp. | reverse complement strand
TGACGGCCCCCAACGGCACCAACTGGGGCTGGTACAACGACCCCGAGATGGACGCGCTGTTCCAGAAGGCCAAGAACGCCTTCACCCCGGCCGAGCAGACCAAGGCGCTCCAGGCGGTCCACGAGAAGTTCGTCAACGACGCGCTGTTCCTCTACGTCACCCATGACGTGGCGCCGCGCGCGATGACGCCGAAGGTCAAGGGCTTCGTCCAGGCGCAGAACTGGTACCAGAACTTCTCCTCCATCACCGTGGAATGATCGGGCTGTTATGATCTCGTATCTGATACGGCGGCTGCTCTATTCGGTGCCGATCGCGCTTGGCGTCTCGCTGATGATCTTCATGCTGGTCCACCTCGCCCCCGGCGATCCGATCAGTGCTATAGCGCCGGCGGACGCGCCGCCCGATGTGATCGAGCGGCTGAAGGTCGACTACGGCTACGACAAGCCCCTGCCCGTCCAGTTCGCGCTGTGGCTGGGACGAGCCGTGACCGGCGATCTCGGGCGCTCGGTCGCGACCGGCCAATCGGTCAGCGGCGAGGTCATGTCTGCGGTAGGCAACACGATCATGCTGTCGCTGTGCGCCGCCCTGGTGGGGTTCACGCTGGGAGCGGGACTGGGCTTCGTCGCCGGCTACAACCAGGGTCGTGTCCTGGACAAGGCGGCGACGGCCATCGCCATCGCGGGCATCAGCGTGCCGCACTACTGGCTGGGCATGGTGCTGGTGATCGTGTTCTCGGTCCAGATGAACGTGCTGCCCGCCGTCGGCATGGGGCCGGGCGGCTCGAGCGACTGGGCCTGGGACTGGGCGCATATGCAGCACCTGATCCTGCCGGCGATCACGCTGGCGGTGATCCCGATCGGGATCGTGATGCGGACGACGCGGTCCGCCGTGGCGGAAATCCTGAACCAGGAGTTCGTCCAGGCGCTGCGCGCCAAGGGTCTGTCGGAACGTCACGTGCTGGGCCATGTGGTGCGGAACGTGGCGCCGACCGTGCTGGCGGTGATGGGACTTCAGCTCGGCTACCTGCTGGGCGGCTCGATCCTGATCGAGACGGTGTTCTCGTGGCCCGGCACCGGGTTCCTGCTGAACACGGCGATCTTCCGCCGCGACATCCCGATGCTGCAGGGGACGATCCTGGTGCTGGCGCTCTTCTTCGTCTTCCTCAACGTCGTCGTGGACCTGATCCAGACGGCGGTCGATCCCCGCATCAAGAGGGCCTGATCCCATGGCCGAAACCACTCTGCCGGGAATGGTGCCGGATACGCCCGTCGCATCGCGCGGGTACTGGAGCAGCGTGTTCCGCCGGCTGCGGGGCGACTGGGTGACGATCTTCTGCCTCGTCGTTCTGCTCGCCATCATACTGTCCGCCGTCTTCGCGCCCTGGGTGGCTCCCGTCGATCCGTACAAGACGAGCGTTATCCGGCGTCTGAAGGACATCGGGACGCCGGGCTTCCCGCTGGGTACCGACGAGCTTGGCCGCGACATGCTGAGCCGGCTGATCTACGGCGGGCGGCTGTCGCTGCTGATGGGCATCACGCCGGTCATCAACGCGCTGGTGATCGGCAGCCTGCTGGGCATCGTCGCGGGCTTCGTCGGCGGCAAGGTCAACATGGTCATCATGCGGACGGTGGACGTGTTCTACGCCTTCCCGTCCGTGTTGCTGGCTATCGCGATCTCCGGCGCTCTCGGGGCCGGGCTGGTCAACAGCATCGTGTCGCTGACCATCGTCTTCGTCCCGCCGATCACGCGGGTCGCGGAAAGCGTCACGACCAGCGTGCGGAACCTGGACTTCGTGGAGGCGGCGCGGGCGAGCGGGGCCGGCAGCTGGACCATCATCCGGGTCCATGTGCTGGGCAACGTGCTGGGGCCGGTGTTCGTCTTCGCCACCGGCCTTATCAGCGTGTCGATCATCCTGGCGTCGGGCCTGAGCTTCCTGGGGCTGGGGGTGCGTCCACCGGAACCGGAATGGGGGCTAATGCTGAACACGCTGCGGCAGTCGATCTACGTCAACCCGTGGGTCTGCGCCCTGCCCGGCCTGATGATCTTCATCACCTCGATCTGCTTCAACATGATGAGCGATGGCCTGCGCGCGGCCATGGATGTGAGGGCATGATGGCGTATGCCGCCACGACTACCCCTGCTGCGAGCAGGGACCCGCGCGACCGGGGCGGCGAGGCTCAGCCGCTGCTGATGGTCAAGGGGCTGCTGAAATACTTCCCCGTGCTGGGGGGCGTGCTCAACCGCAGGGTCGCCAGCGTGCAGGCGGTCGATGACGTGTCGTTCGAAGTCGCCAAGGGCGAGACCCTGGGCGTCGTCGGGGAGAGCGGCTGCGGCAAGTCCACGACGGCGCGCCTGCTGATGCGGCTGATAGAGCCGGACGCCGGTTCCGTCATCTTCGACGGCGAGGGCGTGGGCGAGCAGCACGGCCTGAGCGTGCGCGACATGCGGCGCAACATGCAGATGGTCTTCCAGGACAGCTACGCCAGCCTGAACCCGCGTCTGACGATCGAGGAGACCATCGCCTTCGGTCCCAAGGTCCACGGCGTGTCGGGCCGGGAGGCCCGCGACCGGGCGCGGGCTCTGCTGGGCAAGGTCGGGCTTGATCCCAACCTGTTCGTCCGCCGCTACCCGCACGAGCTTTCCGGCGGTCAACGCCAGCGCATCAACATCGCCCGCGCGCTGGCGCTGGAGCCGCGTCTGGTGATCTTCGACGAGGCAGTTTCCGCCCTGGACAAGTCGGTCGAGGCGCAGGTGCTGAACCTGCTGAACGACCTGAAGCGGGACATGAACCTGACCTATATCTTCATCTCCCACGACCTGAACGTCGTCCGCTACATCAGCGACCGGGTGCTGGTGATGTATCTGGGCAAGGTGGTGGAGACGGGGACGGTCGAGGCGATCTA
>NZ_JCACHA010000651.1:0-13993 GCF_059503625.1 Skermanella sp. | reverse complement strand
GCCTTACGGCACCGACCATCAATCTGGCGCTCGCAGAGCTTGAGCGAATTGGGATATTGGAGGAGGTAACTGGCCGAAAACGCGGCCGTGTCTACGGATACCGTGCTTATCTCGACATTCTCAACGAGGACACCGCGCCTTTGCCACTGACATGATCGATCGCGGCAATCGCGATACCGGGAGGTTTTATCAGCAGCCCGCCAGTTGTCGCATGCCGCCGCATAGGTGATGCCCGCAGGGCGCGGAGGTCGGCGGTCTTGACCGGTTGCGCCGCCGGGTCGATATTCGGTACTCGCTTTACGTTTACGTAACGGAGAACCGGGCCTTCATGCCGCTTTCATCCCCGACCGAGCGCGAGCATATCCATACCCGTCAGGTTACCTGCCAGGGTTTCCGCCGCGCCGATGGGCTGTGGGACATCGAAGGCCATATCACGGACATCAAGACCTACCCGTTCGCCAACGACTACCGGGGCGCCATCCAGCCGGGCGATCCGATCCACGACATGTGGATCAGGCTGACGGTGGACGACGGCTTCGAGGTGAAGGCGGTCGAGGCGGTGACCGACAAGAGCCCCTTCGCGGTCTGCCCGGCCATCACGCCCAACTTCCAGCGCCTCGTCGGGTTGCGGATCAAGTCCGGCTGGACCCAGAAGGTGAAGGAGCGGCTGGGCGGGGTCGAGGGCTGCACGCATCTGGTCGAACTGCTGGGTCCCGTCGCGACCACGGCGTTCCAGACCATCTACCCGGTTCTGTCACGTGAGAAAGAGGCGCGTGCCAAGGCGGAAGCCAGAGAGAAGAAAGCGGATTCTCCCGCCGTTTCCCCCTCCGGGCACAAGCGCCCGCCCCTGCTGCTCAACACCTGCCATGCTTTTCGCAGCGACGGCGAGGTCACGCGCAAGGCATGGCCGGAGCATTATACAGGCACGCCCCGGCCATGACCTCCATTGCCCGCGGGGCTTGCGACCTGAGCGCCCGGACACGAACCGGCAGCGCGGTCAGCCGACGCTCCGGCGAAGGCTTACCACCTGCTCGGACGGCTGCTCTTCGGAATCGAAGGGCGTCTTCGTGAACGGATTGCCGTTCCCGTGCATTGCCTTCATATGCCCCTCCTCCGTGGCGGCCGCGCGGAAATAGGCCAGCGCGAATACCCGGATCGCCGCCGTCAGCGACGTATTGGCGTCCTTGCGCTCGCTGATCCGCGTGCAGAGCGAATGGATGGTCACCCGCTCGCGTGCGCAGATGTCGTAGAGGGCGTCCCACATGTACGGTTCCAGGCGGCAGCTTGTCCGATGGCCGCCGATGGTGACGTTGCGGCTGATCAGCGTGCTGACCTTTGCCATATCCGGGCGGACTTCCGCTTGCGGCGAACCGGTTGCTTCGCGGAAGCCGCGGATCCCCGCCGGGTCTTCGGAAGTCGGCAGGGACGACTCTGGCTCATAATGCATAAGTTGAATTCCTCTTGCGGTCATACAGAACTCCACCGCCAAGTCGATAGAAACCTGATCGATTCCATATCGTGCGAATGGTTGCGTCGGTGTGACTGTACGCAATTTCGAGGTAATTTCAACTATTGTCATATACCTTTCGGAAGATATTTTTGTTTCAGCACTCGTCTGAGTTGCCATCGTATGCAGCGGGCCGGAAAAACTCCTTGCCGGCGCCAAGGCGCCGGCCGGAGCGGCTATCGGACATCCTCTGACGGAGTCAGTGTCCGAAGGCCGAGGGCATGCACCCGCTCCTTCAGTTCCTCCGCGACGATCTCATAGACCATCCTTTGGCGCGCGACGCGGGACTTGCCCTCGAACGCCGCCGAAACGACGGTTACGTTGAAGTGGGTCTCGCCGACCGGATCGGCCCCGGCATGGCCGGCATGCCGCTGCGAGTCGTCCTCGATCTCAAGCCGGACCGGCTGGAGGGAACTGGAAAGCTTGGTACGCATGCGCGTCGCGTAGTCCATGATGAAACCGCCTCGTGGGTATGATGTCGACAAGTGGGATGTGGCATTGCGAGCCGCGCATGCCATGGCACGGCATGCGTGTTGCGCCCGTGCCGGTTTGGCGAGAAGATCGGGCCGCAGCCATCGAAAAGTGCTATCGTCCGGCCCTCGCTGTCAAGGAAGCCCCTGATTGTCCGATCCCGGTTCCACCCGGCCCGCAGTACCGCCTCCCTCTCAGCCGTCCGGCTCTCCCCCTGCCGATCCAGCGCCACCCGACGCTCCGCCGGCCTCGTCCCAGGCGAGCGGGACCGTTTCTCCCCGGATGGCCTGGCTGCTGCTCGGTTCGGTCATCCTGCTTTGGGGGATCAATTGGCCGGTCATGAAGCTCGGCATCATAGATATCCCGCCCATGACCTTCGCCGTCATCCGCATGCTGCTGGGCGCCGTCTGCATGTTCGGCGTACTGGCGTTGCGCGGCAACCGCATCCGCCTGCCCAGCCGTCACGACCTGCCGATCGTCCTGACGGTCGGACTGCTCCAGATGGGCGCCTTCCTGGGGCTGGTGACGGTCGCCTTGCAGTTCGTTTCGGCGGGACGGTCGTCGATCCTGGCCTATACGACGGCTCTCTGGGTCGTACCGGGTGCGGCGCTGTTCCTGGGCGAACGGCTGACCGGCACGAAACTGACCGGGTTCATGCTCGGCATGGCCGGCGTCGCCGTCATGTTCAACCCGGCGGCCTTCGACTGGACCGACCGCGATGTTCTGGTCGGAAACGGGTTGTTGATGCTTGCGGCACTGGCTTGGGCCGCCCAGATTATCCAGGTGCGCGGCCATCGCTGGCACGCTTCCCCGCTGGAGTTGGCACCTTGGCAGTTCACCGTGGCGGCCGTGGTGCTGTTTCCCATCGCACTCTTCATGGATGCCGGACGGCCGATCGACTGGACGGGACAGGCCGCCGCCGTCCTGTTCTACAATGGGCCGATCGCGACGGCCTTCTGCTTCTGGGCGGTGGTCACGGTCAACCGTGCCCTCCCCGCCATAACGACCTCGCTTGGGACTCTCGGCGTTCCGGTCGCCGGCGTCGCCGCATCCGCGGCGATGCTGGGAGAGCCGGTGACGCTCACCAACCTTGCGGGACTGGTGCTGATCCTGGGAGGGCTGGCGTGGCTGGTCCTCGGGGATCGCATCAAGCCCCGTGCGCAATAGCCGCGCTGCCAGCACGATCGCTTGCCAGCGCGTCAACCTCTGACCATACTTTTCCGATGCACAAGAATCGTGTCCGTTACTCATCCCCGTTTTCCCAGGAGCCGCCGCCGGCGTCCCGCTGCTGCGACATGCCCAGTTGCTCGGCCATGGGCGAGTACCGGGCGCCGAAGGGCCGCGAGCGGCTGAACGAGTATTTCTGGTTCTGCCTGAGCCATGTGCGCGAGTACAACAAGGCGTGGGACTATTACGCCGGGATGTCGGAGCGCCAGATCGAGGAACATCTCCGCAGCGACGCCACGTGGCAGCGCCCGACATGGCCGATGGGCTTCTGGAAGACCCGCGAGCGGACGATGCACGACGAGGCGATGCGCCAGTACGGTTTCCACGATGCGGGAGAAGGCGGCGCCCGGAACGGCGCGCACAACGGGAACGGCGCCAACGGCTCCGCCGCCAACCGCATGCGGACACCGGAGGAAGAGGCGCTGTCGGTGCTTGATTTGGCGCCGCCCGTGGACTTTTCGCAGATCAAGGCCAGATACCGGGAGCTTGCCAAGATCCACCATCCGGATATCAATGGCGGCGACAAGGTCGCGGAAGAAACGCTGAAGCGGATAAATCAGGCCTATACGACGCTGAAAGCCAGCTATGGCGGTTGATTAGACGCCCATCCGCAACAAAAGACGGCCCGCTCAGGAAAATGCCGTATTAATAATGCCTCACCAGCGACCGACACGCCCACCCGACACCAGGAACGAAGCGACAGATAATATGGCCTCCGAAACGACAACTCAGTCAGCGCCGAACGGCTCAACCCCGGACATCAAGGTTTCCGTCCGGCAGACCTTCGGCCTCGACAGCGACCTTCAGGTTCCGGCCTTCAGCCGCGCTTCCGAGCACGTGCCCGACGTGGACGACGCCTACCGGTTCGACCACGACACCACGCTCGCGATCCTGGCCGGCTTCGCCTACAACAGGCGCGTCATGGTCCAGGGCTATCACGGCACCGGCAAGTCGACCCATATCGAGCAGGTCGCGGCGCGCCTGAACTGGCCCTGCATCCGGATCAACCTGGACAGCCATATCAGCCGCATCGACCTGATGGGCAAGGACGCCATCGTGCTGCGCGACGGCATGCAGGTGACCGAGTACCGCGAAGGCATCCTGCCCTGGGCGCTCCAGCACCCCTGTGCCATCGTGTTCGACGAATACGACGCCGGCCGTCCCGACGTCATGTTCGTGATCCAGCGCGTGCTGGAAGTCGAAGGCAAGCTGACGCTGCTGGACCAGAACCGCGTGATCCGGCCGCACCCGGCCTTCCGCCTGTTCGCCACCGCCAATACGGTCGGCCTTGGCGACACCACCGGCCTGTATCACGGCACGCAGCAGATCAACCAGGGCCAGATGGACCGCTGGAACATCGTGGCGACGCTGAACTACCTGCCGCACGACGACGAAGTGAAGATCGTCGCGTCCAAGGTCCAGGGCTACGCCGACGACAAGGGCCAGAAGCAGATCTCCGCGATGGTCCATCTGGCCGACCTGACCCGCGCCGGTTTCATGTCGGGCGATATCTCGACCGTCATGTCGCCGCGTACCGTCATCACCTGGGCCGAGAACGCCAAGATCTTCGACGACATCCCCTTCGCCTTCCGCATCACCTTCCTGAACAAGTGCGACGAGGTGGAGCGTTCGACCGTCGCGGAATACTACCAGCGCTGTTTCGGGACTGAACTGCCGGAGTCGGGCGTGAAGGCCAACTTGGTTTGAGGCGGGGTGTCGGTGCAGGTTTTCGAAGCGTGTTTACCCATTCCGTCATCGGATTTGCTTTTCCGTCATACCCGGACCTCTTTTTCCGTCATACCCGGACTTGATCCGGGTATCTCCTGCCGGAGGCTGGCGCGAGGACTTCAACCTGAAGTCCGGATGTCACCCGCTCATCTCCTGAAAGGAGATACCCGGATCAAGTCCGGGTATGACGGAAACGGGGTGGACGGTCTAAGTTAGCGTTTATGGGATCAAGGCAGGGCCACCGCGCGGCCCGCCGGACCAACCGAACTGAAGATTGTGATGTCTGACAAAGAAAACCCCGTCGAGATCTTCAAGCGCGCCACTTCGGCCGCGATCCGGGCCATCGCCGAACGGAACGATCTTCAGATCGGGTTCAGCGGCGAGCCTCCGGGCGTCGCCGGGACCAGGGTCCGCGTGCCGATGCCGGCGCGCGACCTCAACCCGCGCGACGTTGCGACCCTGCGCGGGGCGGCCGATGCCGTGGCGCTCCGCCTGCGCCACCACGACAGCGGCATCCACAGCCACCGCATGCCGACGGGCGACACCGCCCGGCAGGCGTTCGAGGCGCTGGAGCAGGCGCGTTGCGAGGCGCTGGGAGCCCGCGCGATGCCGGGAGTCGCGTCCAACCTGGGAGCGGCCCTCGACGAGCGGTACCGGCGTCAGGGTTTCGAGCGGGTGACCGACCGGGATCAGGTGCCGCTGTCGGAAGTGATGCGCCTGCTGGCGCGCGAGGCGCTGACCGGGGAGGAACCGCCCTCCACCGCCCGGTTCGCCGTCGATCTCTGGCGTCCCTGGGTCGAGGAGCGCATCGGCGGGGAAATGAAGGATCTGGCGGCGCTGCTGGACGACCAGGACGGCTATGCCCGCGAGGCCCGCAAGCTGCTGTCGCACCTGGACATGGAAGTCGGCGGAGAGCCGGAGCCGACCGAGGAGGACGAGGAGCAGGACCAGGAAGGCGAGCCGGACGAGAACGAACCGAACGACGGCCAGTCGCGCGGCGGCGAGGATTCGACCAGCCAGACCGAAACCATGACCCAGCCCGACACCCGCGAAGTCGATCAGGACGACGGGACGGAGGGCGCCGACCAGATGGACGGCGAGATGGCGGAGGGCAGCGGCTCGGAAGAACCTGGCCAGCCGGGCCAGCCCTGGCGGCCGGAGCGCGACCGCCGGAACGAGATCGATCCGGACGCCTACAAGGCTTTCACGACCGAGTTCGACGAGGTGGTGGAAGCCGACGAGCTGTGCGATCCGGACGAACTGACGCGGCTGCGGGCTTTGCTCGACCAGCAGCTCCAGCATCTCCAGGGCGTCATCTCCCGTCTGGCCAACCGGCTTCAGCGACGGCTGATGGCGAAGCAGACCCGCGCCTGGGAGTTCGACCTGGACGACGGCATCCTGGACGCGGCGCGGCTGAGCCGCGTCGTCGTCAACCCGGTGCTGCCGCTGTCGTTCAAGCGCGAGAAGGAGACCGACTTCCGCGATACCGTCGTCGGTCTGCTGATCGACAATTCCGGCTCCATGCGCGGCCGCCCGATCACCATCGCCGCGATGAGCGCCGACATCCTGGCCCGCACGCTGGAGCGCTGCGCCGTCAAGGTCGAGATCATGGGCTTCACGACCAGGGCCTGGAAGGGCGGGCAGGCGCGCGAGCGGTGGATCGGCCGGGGCAAGCCGCCGAACCCCGGCCGGCTCAACGACCTGCGGCATATCGTCTACAAGAATGCCGACGCACCCTGGCGGCGCGCCCGCAAGAACTTGGGCCTGATGCTGCGCGAGGGCATCCTGAAGGAGAACATCGACGGCGAGGCGCTGCTGTGGGCGCATAACCGCCTGATGGCGCGGCCCGAGCAGCGCCGCATCCTGATGGTGATCTCCGACGGCGCCCCGGTGGACGACTCGACGCTGTCGGTCAACTCCGGCAACTACCTGGAGCGCCACCTGCGGCAGGTCATCGGCGAGATCGAGAACCGCTCGCCGGTAGAACTGGTCGCGATCGGCATCGGCCACGACGTCACCCGCTACTACCGCAGGGCGGTGACCATCGTCGATGCCGAACAGCTGGGCGGCACGATGATGGAGAAGCTGGCCGAACTGTTCGACGAGGACACGCGCGGTTCGGCATCCCAGGGGCGGGGCCAGCAGACGCGTCGGCGGCGCGCGGGCTAGGGACGTTACGGAACGGTCCCGGGCGGCATCGGTTGTCTTTCCTGATCCGGCAATAGATTAGGGAAGACATTCATGAAGCTGAGCGCCGTCCGGATTTTCTCCGGCACCGTTCTTCTGAGCGCCGCATTCGCGGCCGGCATCCCGGCAACCCCGGCCCTGGCGCAGGGTAGCCAGTCTCCCCAGGCGCATGCTCAGCTCGGCGATGGGCAGGGCAAGCCGCTCGGCACGGCAGCCCTGGTCGAAACCCCGCAGGGCGTCCTGATCCAGCTTCGCCTGAAGGGCGTTCCGCCCGGCAGCCACGGGCTGCACATCCACCAGACCGGCAGGTGCGACCCACCCAAGTTCGAAAGCGCCGGCGGGCACTACAATCCGACCGACGCCCGGCATGGATTGCAGAACCCGCAGGGCGCCCATGCCGGCGACCTGCCAAACATCTTCGTCCAGCAGGACGGCGTGCTGGATCTCGACTTGGTCGCGGGGGAAGTCACGCTGGACGCAGGCCCCAACAGCCTCTTCAAGGAGGGCGGCACCGCCCTGGTCATCCATGCCGGACCCGACGACTACGAGAGCGATCCTGCCGGCCATTCCGGCGACAGGATCGGCTGTGGCGCGATCGAACGGCAGCCCGCTCAATAATCGGGGGCGATCAGGCGTATGAACGGGGCGCGACCCTTGGTCGCGTCCTCTCTCCCGCCCGGAACTGCAAACGGTTCGCAATCTCACTTGACAGGGCAAGCTCCCACGGGGAAGGTGCGCATTACTGCGACCGCATCTCATTCACGCCTGTCTGTTGAGGAAACCCGATGAACTTTTTCGCCCGCGGCGCGCTTGCCGCCATTTTGGGTACGGCCGCCATCATGGGCTCGTCCGTCTCCGCGTCCGCAGCCGAGGTCAATGTCTACTCGTCGCGTCACTACGACACCGACAAGTCGCTGTACCAGACCTTCACCCAGCAGACCGGCATCAAGGTCAACATCATCGAGGGCCGAGACGACGAGTTGATCGAGCGTATCCGGACCGAAGCCGGCAACAGCCCGGCCGACATCCTGATCACCGTCGATGCCGGCCGCCTGTGGCGCGCGCAGAACGCCGACATCCTTCAGCCGATCAAGTCCAAGACCCTCGAAGACACCGTGCCGAGCTACCTGCGGGAACCGAGCGGCTTGTGGTTCGGCCTCACCAAGCGCGCCCGGGTCATCATCTACAACAAGGCCGCCGTCAAGCCGTCGGAGCTTTCCACATATGAGGATCTGGCCGATCCGAAGTGGAAGGGCCGCCTGCTGATCCGCTCCTCGACCAACGTCTACAACCAGTCGCTGGCCGGCTCGATCCTGGCGGCCCATGGCGAGAAGGCGACCGAGGATTGGGCGCGCGGCATCGTCGCCAACCTGGCCCGGCAGCCCCAGGGCGGCGACAGCGACCAGATCAAGGCGGTAGCCGCCGGGGAAGGCGACATCGCGGTCAGCAACACCTATTATTTCGGCCGTATCGCCGGTTCGTCCAAGCCGGAGGACAAGGCCGTCGCCGACAAGGTCGGCGTGTTCTTCCCCAACCAGAGCGACCGCGGCACCCACGTCAACATCAGCGGCGCCGGCGTCCTGAAGAACGCTCCGAACAAGGACAACGCGGTCAAGTTCCTGGAGTACCTCGTCAGCCCGCCGGCCCAGAAGATCTTCGCGGAAGGCAACTACGAGTACCCCGTGTCGACGGTCGCGGAAACCTCGCCGGTGATCGCCTCCTGGGGCTCGTTCAAGGAAGACAACCTGAACGCCTCGGTCTTCGGCAAGAACAACGAAGAAGCCCTGAAGATCATGGACCGGGCCGGCTGGAAGTAAAAACTCGCCGCCGCACGCCGGGGGCAGCGCTACGGCGCCGCCCTCAGCGTGCGGTCGCGTCCTTCCGACTTGGCGCGGTACAGGGCGCGGTCGGCGCGCCCGATGGTCTGCTCCACGCTGGTTTCGGCCGGCTGGCAGCAGGCAACGCCCATGCTGACCGTAAAGCTGAAGGCAGCGTCCTCAGCCGCGATCTCCAGATCGGACAGATTGAAGCGCACCCGCTCGGCCACCTGGAAGGCGTCTTCGTCGGTGGCATCCGGCAGCAGAAGCGCGAACTCCTCGCCGCCGAGCCGGCCGACCAGATCGGTGTCGCGCAGCAGGGAACGGCAGCATCTGACCAGCAGGATCAGGGCCGCGTCCCCGGCGGCATGGCCGTGGGTGTCGTTGACGCGCTTGAAGTGGTCGACGTCGAGCATCACCAGCGACACCGGATTGCCGTAGCGCCTCATCCGCGCGAACTCGAAGGCGGCGCGCTCCATGAAGTGGCGCCGGTTGGCGGCCCCCGTCAGCGCGTCGGTCAGGGCCAGCCGCCGCAACTCGTCCTCGGCCCGGCGGCGTTCGGTGATGTCGCGCACGGTCGCGGTGAACTGGCGGCCTGTGGGAGACGAGAACTGGGAGATCGAGATCTCCGCGGCGAACTCGGTCCCGTCGCTCCGCTTTCCGGTAACAGCCGGCCGGTTGGTCATGGCGCGCGAGCCGGTCAGGTCGCGGGCGAAATCCCCAAGGAAACGCCGGTGCTGATCGAGCACCCGGTCCGGCAGCAGCACGTCGAGCGACTTGCCCAGCACCTCTTCCGCCCGGTAGCCGAACAGGCGCTCCGCCGCCGGGTTGAACAGGGTTATGTCGTACCCCTCGTCGATGACGACGATCCCGTCATGGGCCAGTTCGATGATGCCCTTCAGCCTTTCCTCCGACAGGCGCACCTGCTCCTCCAGCATGCGCCGGGTGATGGCGTAGCGGATCGCCCGCCGGATCGTGCCGCCCTCGAACTGCCCCTTGACCAGAAAGTCCTGGGCGCCGGCCTCGACGGCGGCGACGGCGAAATCGGCATCGTCGAAACCGGTCAGGACGATCAGCGGCATGGCCGGCGCCTGGGCGCGGATGCAGGATATGGTCCCGAATCCATGGCTGTCGGGCAGCGACAGGTCGAGCAGCACGACATCGAAGGTCTCGGCGTTCAGCCGCTCCAGCGCTTCCCGCATCGATCCGGCGAGGACGATGCCGAACATATCTCCTTCTTCCGCCAGAAGTTCGCGGACAAGCCGGGCGTCGCCGGGATTATCCTCGATCAGGAGGACGCTGATGGACCGCTGCCCGGTCATGCTGTCCTTCCCGGTCTTCAGGCCGGCGGCAGCCGGACGGCGGTCAGCCAGAAGTCCTTCAGCAGAGTTATCATCCTGATGAAATCTTCAAGCTCGACCGGCTTGGTGAGGAAACAGTTCGCGTGCCGGTCGTAAGCCCGCTGGACATCGGAGTGAACGTCCGATGTCGTCATGATGATTACCGGCAGACCGGACAGATCGGCATCGGCCCGGATGTCGTCAAGCACCTCCCAGCCATCCTTGCGCGGCATGTTGAGGTCCAGCAGCAGCAGATCGGGACGCGGCTTGTCCTGGTAGGGCGGCTGACGGCGCAGGTAAGCCATGGCTTCGACGCCATCCTCCACATGATGGAGCGTCGCGAGGAACTTCCCCTCGCGCATGACCTCCTTCACCAGTCTTGCGTCGGCAAGGTTGTCTTCAGCAAGCAGTATGTTCATGCTTGATACCATGTTATGCACGCTGAAGCTGCCATTAAATACGACGATGGAATGATTAGTTTATAGTGGAGTCGATACTTCGGCAAGTTTTGCGCGAGCCCCGTGGTCTTCCGCCGCAGCAGCCGGCAGTGTGAAGCTGAAAGCGGTTCCCTGGCCCAATTCGGACGATACGGCCATGGCGCCACCGTGACGTTCCACGATCTTCTTGACGATCGCCAGCCCGACGCCGGTGCCGGGATGGGCGCGCTGGGTGTGCAGCCGCTCGAACACCAGGAAGATACGGTCGAAGTACTGGGCCTCGATTCCTATGCCGTTGTCGCTGACGGTGAACTCCCAGGCCGTCCCCACCGGCCTCACGTCGATCCGGATCGCCGGGTTGCGGTCGGGCGAGCGGTACTCGATGGCGTTGGAAAGCAGGTTGCGGAAGATTTCCGTGACTTGGCGGGGATCGGCCGGAAGCTGCGGCGCCATGGACGGCATGTCGATCCGTCCGCCGCAGGCCTGGAGAGCTTCGGCCAATCCTTCCACCGCTTCGGCGATGCAGGCCGCCGTGTCGGCCAGCACCACGGGCGGGTCGCTCCGGTCGATCAGCGAATAACGCAGCAGGTCCTGGATCAGGCTCTTCATGCGGACGCTGCTGTCGACGATGAAGCCGATGAAGTCGTCGGCATCCGCGTCCAGCTGTCCCTTGTAGCGGCGGGACAGCAGATGGGCGTAGCTGACCATGATGCGGAGCGGCTCCTGCAGGTCATGGGCCGCCACCTCGGCGAAGCGCGCCAGTTCGACGTTGGACCGCTCCAGCTTCTCGACGGTGCGCCGCAGCCGGTTCTCGATCTCCTTCTGGTCCGTGATGTCCTGGGAAGCGCCGCGGAAACCCGTGAAACGGCCGTCGGCATGCCGGATCGGTATCCCGCTGCCCCACAGCCAGACCGTCCGCCCGTCCTGGGCGATGCAGCGGAACTCCTCGTGGTGGAATGCCTTGGCATTGCCGGGAGAACTGCGGAGCAGCGCCGTCATGCGGGCTCCGTCCTCCGGCGCCATCAGGTCCACCATCGGGCAGTGCAGCAGTTCGGCGGGGCTGTGACCCAGGACCGCATGGACCCGGTCGCTGACGAAGGTGTAGCGGCCATCCACGTCGGTTTCCCAGATGAACTCGCCCGCCATCCCGACGATGTCGAGGAAGCGGCGGTTGCTTTCGCGCAGGCTGCTTTCGATCTCGATCCGCTGGGAAAGGTCGTGGGTGACGACCGAAAACCCCAGCAGCCGTCCAGCCTCACCTTCCCGGATCGCCGCGATCGTCGTCGTGCCGAGAAACCGGGTGCCGTCCTTGCGCCGGTGCCAGCGCTCCACCGCGTACCGGCCCTGCTCGCGCGCTACCGAGATCTCCGCCTCCGGCATGCCGCCGGTGGCGGCATCGGACGGAAAGAACAGGGAATAGGAACGGCCGATCACCTCTTCCGCCGCGTATCCCTTGATCCGGCGGGCGCCGTTGCTCCAGCTCTCGACGGTGCCGTCCGGTGCCAGCATGTAGATGGCATAGTCCTCCACGCTGTCCACCAGCAGCGATTGGCGGCGCTCGCCGACCAGGATGTTTTCGCGCGCGGCGGCGACTTCGCGCCGCAGATGCACAGGGTCCCGCACCAGTCTCCAGGCGGCGAAACCGCAGACCGCCGCCAGCATCGCCCCAAGCACCCGCAGGGTCGTGGCATAGGGTGCGCCCTGCGGCCATCCTCCGCGCGGGATGGCGCCCAGCTGCCATGTCCCGTTAGGCAGCACGATGTCCGTCAGCACGGGACCGTCGGCGAACAGCTCCGGCCGGCCCAGGAACACCTCTCCGGATGCACCCAGTCCGTCCCGCCCGCGCATGGCGAACTCCATCGCCGTGTCCGAGCCGTCCGCAAGGCCCGCCTCGCGAAAGACGGTCGAGACGTCCACGATGATGACGGCCAGCCCCCAGACCTTGCCGGCTCCCGGCCGGATCTGGTTCTCGGCGCGCTGGAAGGAGATGCTGGGGTACGGGGAAGACGAGCTCGAGAATACCCTGGATATGTGGGCGGGCGTGATCTTCGAGGAAGACCGGATCGCGGCCTTGAAGCTGGTGGAGGACTACAACCTGGGGCGGGTGCCGAACTTCCTGGCGACCCAGCGGTTCCACCACAGGCAGGGCCATACCTGCTATATCCTGAACCGCGCCGCCCATCTGAAGGACGAGAACGGCGTGGCGATACGCCTGGTCGGCGCCCATACCGACATAACGGAGATGAAGAGGATCGAAGCGTCGGTCCGCGACCAGGTGTTCTTCCTGTCCACGCTGCTCGACACCATCCCAAGCCCGATCTACTACAAGAACGCCGACGGGGTCTATATAGGCTGCAATCGCGCCTTCGCCGCGATCCACGGCGTCAGCGTCGGCCAAGTGGTCGGCCGCCGTCCCGGCGACCTGATGAAACCGGAAACTGCGGCGCTGGACGACAATGCCGACGCCTGCCTGATGGCGATCCAGGACGCCTTCCAGGTCTACGAGACCCAGATCGACTTCGCCGATGGCAGCCGCCACGACGTCCTTTATTCCAAGGCGCTTTTTCGCCAGTCCAGCGGCGAGGTCGGCGGTTTGGTCGGCGTCATGACCGACACCACCGACCGTACCCGGCATGAGCAGGAGATCGCCGATACCCATTGGCGCATGGCGCGGCAGGCGGAGGATCTCAAGCGCTCGAACGCGGAGCTGGAACAGTTCGCCTATGTCGCGTCCCACGACCTGCGGGAACCGCTCCGCATGGTCAACAGCTACCTGTCGCTGCTCCAGCGGCGCTATGGCGACAAGCTCGACGACAACGCGAAGGAATTCATCGGCTTTGCCCGCGACGGCGCAGTGCGGATGGACCGGCTGATCCTGGACCTGCTGGAATATTCACGGGTCGGCCGGCGAAGCAAGCCGATGGCTCCGACGCCGGTGAACGATGTGGTCGCGAGCGCCTGCCACAACCTGGAAGTCGCCATCGGCGAGCGCGGCACGATCCTCCACGTGCCCGGCGATCTGCCGACCGTGCAGGCCGACAGCAACGAACTGACCCGGTTGCTCCAGAATCTGATCGGCAATGCCATCAAGTACTGCGCGGCGGACACGGTTCCGGAAATCTCGATCGACTGGGCGGACGAGCCGGAGCACTGGCGCATTTCCGTCCGCGACAACGGTCTCGGCATCGCGCCGGAGCATTTCGAACGCGTGTTCATAGTGTTCCAGCGGCTGCACGGCCGGGGTGAATACGAGGGCACCGGCATCGGGCTGGCGATAGA
>NZ_JCACHA010000650.1:11091-14003 GCF_059503625.1 Skermanella sp. | reverse complement strand
CTCCATCACGATCAACGGCTGGCCCTTGGCCACCTCGGCGCCGGCCTCGGCCAGCACCGCGATGATGCGGCCCGGCATCGGCGCGATCAGCTTCCCTCCCGGAGCCTCGGCGTCCCCGGCACCGGCCAGCGGCTCGATCAGGGTCAGACGATGGCTGCTGCCCTGGTGGAACACGGTGACGTCGGCGCCGCGCCGGACGATGGTGGCGCGGACGCGCCGACCGCCGAGATCGGCCGCAAGGTTGCCGTCACCATCCAACTGCCCCGAAGCCTCGACGGCGCCGCCCGGCAGCTCCAGCCGGTAGCCGCCGCGCCGGTAGATCAGGTTCACCGCCCGGTCCGTCCCGCCGTCGCGCAGCGTCAGCGTGTCGTGGGCGTCGTCATTCAGCCGCCAGCCGTCGTTGCCGGCCCAGGGGCTGTACGGATCGCCCGACTCTGCCGCCCGCGCCTGCGCCTTGGCGCGCCGGTCCAGCAGGACTCCCAGTGCGGCGAAGGCCAGCACGTCGCCGCCGGCAGGGGCAGGCTCCGGAAGCAGGTCGGCCTGATGCCGCTCGATGAAGCGGGTATCCAGATCCGCCGCCAGGAACGCCGGATGCGAGGCGATGGCCAGCAGGAATTCGGTATTCGCCCCCAGCCCGACGACCTGCGTGGCCTCCAGCGCCGTCCGCAGCCGCCGCACCGCCGAGGCGCGGTCGTCGGCCCAGACGATCAGCTTGGCGATCATCGGGTCGTAGTGGATCGAGATCGCGTCCCCCGCCCGCACGCCGGTATCGACGCGGACATGGAAGGTTTCTTTCGGAAACACCAGATGGTCCAGCCGCCCGGTCTGCGGCAGGAAGCCCTTCTGCGGGTCCTCGGCATAAAGCCGGACCTCGATCGCATGCCCCTGGATGGAAAGTTCGTCCTGGCTCCTCGGCAGCGGCTGGCCGGACGCCACCCGAAGCTGCCACTCCACAAGGTCCTGGCAGGTGATGTACTCGGTCACCGGATGCTCGACCTGGAGCCGGGTGTTCATCTCCATGAAGAAGAACGAGCCGTCCTCGTCCAGCAGGAACTCCACCGTTCCCGCCCCGACATAGCCGATCGCCTTGGCGGCGGCCACCGCCGCCTCGCCCATCCGCCGCCGGGTATCGGGGTCGAGGTTGGGGGCAGGCGCTTCCTCCACCACCTTCTGGTGGCGACGCTGGATCGAGCAGTCGCGCTCGAACAGGTAGACGCAATTGCCTTGGCTATCGGCGAAGACCTGGATCTCGACGTGGCGCGGCCGGGTGACGTAGCGCTCGATCAGCACGCGGTCGTCGCCGAACGAGTTGATCGCCTCCCGCTTGGCGCCGTTCAACTGGTCGTCGAACTCCTCGGCGCTGGTCACCACCCGCATACCCTTGCCGCCGCCGCCGGCCGACGCCTTGATCAGCACGGGAAAGCCGATGCGCTTCGCCTCGGCGCGCAGAAGCTCCGGCGACTGGTCCTCGCCATGGTAGCCGGGCACCAGCGGCACGCCCGCCGTCTCCATCAACGCCTTGGCCTCCGACTTGCCGCCCATGGCGCGGATCGCCGACGCCGGCGGTCCGATGAAAACGACTCCCGCCTCGGCGCAAGCCTCGGCGAAGCCGGCGTTCTCCGACAGGAAGCCGTAGCCGGGATGGATCGCCTCGGCTCCGGTCGTCCGGGCTGCCTCCAGGATGGCGTCCGCCCGCAAATAGCTGTCGCGGGCGGGCGCCGGGCCGATGTGGACGGCCTCGTCGGCCATCTCGACATGCAGCGCCTTGGCGTCGGCGTCGGAATAGACCGCCACCGTGCGGATGCCGAGCAGCCGGGCCGTGCGGATGACCCGGCAGGCGATTTCGCCCCGGTTGGCGATCAGGATCTTGGAGAACATGGGTCTACCTCGCCGTCCAGGCCGGCTTGCGCTTTTCAAGGAATCCCGCCAACCCTTCCCGCCCTTCGGCGGAGGCGCGGATGGTGGCGATCCGTTCGGCGGTGTCCCGGATCAGGCCGGCGTCGACCGGCCGGTGGGCGACCGCGAAGATCAGGTCCTTGGCGGCGCGCTGCGCGGCGGGGCCGCCGTCGGCCAGCCGCTCAAGGACCGCATCGACACCGGCGTCCAGCTCGCCCGCCGGCACGACCCGGTGCACCAGCCCCAGCCGCAGGGCCTCCGCCGCGTCGAACCGTTCCGCCGTCAGGAAATAGCGCCGGGACGCCCGCTCGCCGATGGCGGCCACGACATAGGGGGAGATCACGGCGGGGATCAGCCCCAGCCGTACTTCCGACAGGCTGAACGACGCGGCATCGGACGCAATCGCGATGTCGCAGCAGGCGACCAGCCCGACCCCGCCGCCGAACGCCGGCCCCTGGACCCGCGCCACCGTCGGCTTGGGCAGGAAGTTCAGCACCCGCATCAGCTCCGCCAGGGCTCCGGCATCGGCCAGGTTCTCGGCATGGCCGTAACCCGCCATCCGCTGCATCCAGCCCAGATCGGCCCCGGCCGAAAAGTTCTTGCCCTCCGCCCTCAGCACGACCGCCCGCACGGCACCGTCGTCGCCCAGCCGGCGCAGGACGCCGGTCAGGTCCGCGATCATCGCGTCGTTGAAGGCGTTGTGGACCTCCGCCCGGTTCAGGGTGACGAAGGCTACGCCATCCTCGCGGATCTCGGTCAGAACGTGGTTGTCGTCCATCTTGCTTTCCCCTCCCTGCGCCATCCCCATCACATCCGGAACACGCCGAACTTCGGCGGCGGGATCGGGGCGTTGAGGGCGGCGGAGATGCCGAGGCCCAGCGTCATGCGGGTGTCGGCCGGGTCGATGATGCCGTCGTCCCACAGCCGGGCGCTGGCGTAATAGGGATGGCCCTGGTGCTCGTACTGGTCGCGGATCGGAGCCTTGAAGGCTTCCTCGTCCTCGGCGCTCCAGCTCT
>NZ_JCACHA010000650.1:0-11081 GCF_059503625.1 Skermanella sp. | reverse complement strand
GGCGGCCTGGCTGCCGCCCATCACCGAGATGCGGGAATTGGGCCACATCCACAGGAAGCGCGGGTTGAACGCCCGGCCGCACATGCCATAGTTGCCGGCGCCGAAGCTTCCGCCGATGACCACCGTGAACTTCGGCACCTGCGCGCAGGCGACGGCGGTCACCAGCTTGGCGCCGTCCTTGGCGATGCCGCCGGCCTCGTATTTCTGCCCGACCATGAAGCCGGTGATGTTCTGGAGGAACACCAGCGGGATGCCGCGCTGGCTGCACAGCTCGACGAAATGCGCGCCCTTCAGCGCCGATTCCGAGAACAGGATGCCGTTGTTGGCGATGATCCCGACGGGATAGCCGAAGATATGGGCGAAGCCGCAGACCAGCGTCGTGCCGTAGAGCTGCTTGAACTCGTCGAACTCCGACCCGTCCACGATGCGGGCGATCACCTCGCGCACGTCGAAGGGCTTGCGGGAATCGGTCGGGATGATGCCGTAGAGGTCGTCCGCCGGGTACAGCGGATCCGCCGGCTTCCGCGTCTCCACCCCCAGGTTCTTCGGCCGGTTCAGGTGGCCGACCACCCGCCGCGCGATGCTGAGCGCATGGGCGTCGTTCAGCGCGTAATGGTCGGTGACGCCCGACGTCCGGCTATGGACGTCGGCGCCGCCCAGGTCCTCCGCCGTCACGACCTCGCCGGTCGCGGCCTTCACCAGCGGCGGGCCGCCGAGAAAGATGGTGCCCTGGTTGCGGACGATGATCGACTCGTCCGACATCGCCGGGACATAGGCGCCGCCCGCGGTGCAGCTTCCCATCACGACGGCGATCTGCGGGATGCCCTGCGCCGACATGTTGGCCTGGTTGAAGAAGATCCGGCCGAAATGGTCGCGGTCCGGGAAGACCTCGTCCTGGTTCGGCAGGTTGGCGCCGCCGCTGTCCACCAGATAGATGCAGGGGAGGTTGTTCTGTTGCGCGATCTCCTGCGCCCGCAGGTGCTTCTTGACCGTCAGCGGGAAATACGTCCCGCCCTTGACCGTGGCGTCGTTGGCGACCACGACGCATTCCCGCCCCGCGACCCGCCCGATGCCGGTCAGGATGCCGGCAGCCGGGATCTGCTCCTCGTAGACGCCGTAGGCGGCAAGCTGGGACAGTTCCAGATAGGGCGTGCCTGGATCGAGCAGCGTCCGCACCCGGTCGCGCGGCAGCAGCTTGCCGCGCGACAGGTGCCGGTCGCGCGACCGCGCCCCTCCCCCCTGCTTGATCTCGTGGACCTTGTCGCGAAGATCGGCGACCAGCGACCGCATCGCCTCGTCGTTGTCCGCGAACGACGCGTCCCGCGTGTCGATGCCGCTTTTCAGGATGGTCATCGCGGCGCCTCAGTTGGTTTCTTTGAAAAGCTCGCGCCCGATCAGCATGCGCCGGATCTCGCTGGTGCCGGCCCCGATCTCGTAGAGCTTGGCGTCGCGCAGCAGGCGGCCCGTGGGGTACTCGTTGATGTAGCCGTTGCCGCCGAGAAGCTGGATCGCGTCGAGCGCCACCTGGGTCGCAGCCTCGGCCGCGAACAGGATGGCCCCGGCGGCGTCCTTGCGCGTCGTCTTGCCGGCATCGCAGGCGCGCGCCACCGCATAGACATAGGACCGGCAAGCGTTCAGCCGGGTGTAGATATCGGCGACCTTGCCCTGGACGAGCTGGAACTCCCCGATCGGCGTGTCGAACTGCTTGCGGTCGTGGATATAGGGCAGCACCACGTCGAGGGCGGCCTGCATGATGCCGACCGGCCCGGCGGCCAGCACGGCGCGCTCGTAGTCGAGACCCGACATCAGGACGTTGACGCCCTTGCCGACCATGCCCAGCACGTTTTCTTCCGGGACTTCGCAGTCCTCGAACACCAGTTCCGACGTGGGCGAACCGCGCATGCCGAGCTTGTCCAGCTTCTGCGCCGGGCGGAAGCCCTTGAAGCCCTTCTCGATCAGGAAGGCGGTGATGCCGCGCGGTCCGGCGGAGGGATCGGTCTTGGCATAGACCACCAGCGTCTCGGCATAGTGGCCGTTGGTGATCCACATCTTCGAGCCGTTCAGCACGTAGCGGTCGCCCCGCTTGTCGGCCCGCAGCCGCATCGAAACCACGTCCGACCCGGCCCCCGGCTCCGACATCGCCAGCGCCCCGACATGCTCGCCGGAGATCAGCTTGGGCAGGTAGCGGTTCTTCTGCTCGTCCGTCCCCCAGCGGTGGATCTGGTTGACGCACAGGTTGGAATGGGCGCCGTAGGACAGGCCGACGGAAGCGGACGCGCGGGTAATCTCCTCCATCGCGACGCAATGGGCCAGATAGCCCATGTCGGCGCCGCCGAACTCCTCCTTGACGGTGATGCCGTGGAGGCCCAGTTCGCCCATCGCCGGCCACAGGTCGATCGGGAACTCGTCCTTGGCGTCGATCTCGGCCGCGCGGGGCGCCACCTTCTCCTGAGCGAAGGCGCGCACGCTGTCGCGCAGCATGTCGATGTCGTCGCCAAGGCCGAAGTCCAGATCAGGGTTCGATGCTACCGGCATTTTAGAGCGGTCCTCCCCAGGGGGTCTCGCCGGGACGTTCCACCCGGCTTCTTTAATTACGAACATACGTTTTTATAATAGGAGCCGCAACTCCCAATTTGGTTTCAAACGCACCTTAAGACGGTGATTATGCTGGCTTCCCCTCATCGTTGGCTATACAAACGTTCGTATTCGACTGGCCCTTTCGGTCCGTCCAGCGACAGATGGCTTCAAGGGAAAGTGCTGCACCATGGCGCGCACCGTCGGATCGAATGGCCCCAAGACGATGGAGGCGATCCGCAAGGCGGGGCTCCGGCTGATCTACACCCAGGGCTACGAAGCCATGAGCCTGCGGCGGCTGGCGGCGGAGGTCGGGATCCAGGCCGGCTCGCTCTATAACCATATCACCACCAAGCAGGATCTCCTGTTCGACCTGATCAAGGTCCACATGGACGAGTTGCTGGAACGGCTCGATCAGGCTCTCGACGGCATCGCCGATCCCGAGGAGCGGCTTCAGGCCTTCATTGCCTTCCATGTGGGATACCACATCGCGCGGAAACGGGAAGTCTTCATCTGCTATTCCGAGCTTCGCAGCCTCGAATCGAAGAACTACGACATCGTCGTGGGCTTGCGCCAGCAGTACGAGCGCAAGCTGATCGGCATCCTGGACGACGGCGTGGCGAGCGGCCGCTTCACCGTAGCCGACACCACCGTCGCGGCCTATGGCATCCTCGCCATGCTGACGGGAGTCTGCACGTGGTTCAAGCCGGCGGGCCGGCTGAGCAAGGAAGAAGTGACCGGCATCTATACCGGCATGGTCCGCCACGGACTGGTCCGGACGGTCGGCGCGCCCGCCGTCGCCGAAGCCACCTGACCTGACGTCATCTGACGTTCCGGCAAAAAGATGCCCCGCAGCGAATGACCGCGCGGGGCAAGTCCGAGGAACGCGATACCGTCGCGAGCCCTAGTATTATGGGAAATTACTTACCGTTTCGTTAACCATAATCTTCCGTTCTCCGGCAATCCGAAGAACAAGCCGATTTCCTGAGCCGCCGGCGGGGCGATGCCCCATATTATGCTCAGGAAATGGAGAGACACAGCAAGAAGGACGGCACAATGACCGCCACACCCGCAACCATGACCGCAACCGCGACCTCCGGCAAGGCCCGCCAGGACCCCAGCCGGATCGCCTACCAGAAGCCGCAGCCGTTCGGGATGATGCCGGACGTCTTCTTCGGCGGAGCGCTGAAGCTTGACGACGACGAGCGGGACTGGGTGCCGCAGGCTCCGGGCGTCTGGTTCAAGCCGCTGATCCTCAGCGTCTCGCAAGGGTTCTACGTCAACCTGCTGAAGGTGCGGCAATCGGGCGTCCTGTCGCGGCACCGGCATTCCGGCCCGGTCCACGCGTTCACGCTGCGCGGTTCCTGGCACTACCTGGAGCACGACTGGGTGGCGCGGGAAGGCGACTACGCCTTCGAACCGCCGGGCGAGACCCACACCTTGGTCGTCCCCGAGGGCGTCGAGGAGATGGTCACGCTGTTCCACGTGACCGGCGGCTACACCTATGTCGATCCAATGGGCGAGGCGCTGGGATACGAGGATGTCTTCACCAAGCTGGAAAATGCCCGCCGCCACTTCGACGCCATCGGCCTTGGGGCCGACCACCTGAACCGTCTGGTCAGGTAACCCCCTCCCCTTCCCGGCACCGGGCATTGGTGCCGAAGCAAGGCAAAGCCTGCAGGGGCAGACCGATTCCCAGCAGAAGAAGCGCCGTTCATCCCTCGAGCGGCGCCGCATTCCACGCGCAGCGATCCGGAATGACCACTGCATGCGGGTATGTGGCAATATGCCCCGCTGCCGACGGACAGCAGGACGATCAGCATAAACAGCATGTTCCAGTTGTCGAAAACTTTGCCGAGCATCCCCATGGGATGACCTTCCTGGACGGCAAAATGGCCGAAGTCCGCCAGATCCACGTATTCCGCACCTTCATAAACGCGCCAGTCCCCGGACTACGATAGCGCCGGAGCGATCGGCCGCTTAAGCCGGCAACCCTGCCGCTTTCCAGCGGCCCCTAAAACGGTGCAACAGCGCGCCCAAGAGTTGTGATAAAGCTGGCCTCGGCCATTGATGTTAATCCTTAACCCGGTGAGTCAGTGGCCGCGCCGGACTGTGGAGTCTCGACTCCGCAGTCCGGTTGCTTCGTGACAACGAAGCTGCGGCGGCCGTGAGTGGGTTGACGTGCGATGTCGAGACTTCCTCACAATTCAGAATCGACGGCTGCGACGCGCTGCCATGGCGCGCATACATCGCTGGATTCTCACCGGATTCGAGCGTTTCCAATGCTACGAACATTGAAAAAGAACATCCAGCCATGACGTCTGCGTAAAGCGGGTTGAATGCGCTACCAGCAACTCCAGCCCATTGTCATAGCGCTTCGGAACTTGACTTATATACGCTAACAGCGCACCCTTGATTGACAGTGACCATATGGAAATCAGCTTCGATCCGAAAAAAATGCAGCCAATCAGCAGGACCATCATCTGCCGCTGGCATTTGGAGAACAGGTTCTTGCTGGCCGAGTCTTCGAATTTCTGGACGCTCGGTTCGATTACAGTGAAGAGCGGCTGGTGTGTTTCGGCTATGTCGAAGGCCGCTTGTATGTATGCGTCTATACGGTCCGCGATGAAATCTTTCGAGTAATCTTGGTTCGCAAAGCTAACGAGCGGGAGGTCAAAAAATATGGCTGATAAAATGCTCAACGATGACAACCCGGACTGGAGCGAGTTCACACCCGCCCCTCTGGACCATGCCGCGAAGCTCAAGGCGACGCGGGCGCGCCTCTCCATGAGTCAGGCCGCGTTTGCAGCACTCCTTCACATTCCACGCTCAACCCTGCAAAACTGGGAGCAGCGCCGCACAGAGCCGGACGCGTTCACCCTGACCATCATCGACCTGATCTACGACGACCCCGAGGGAATGGCCGAACGGCTAAAGCGGAAACTCGTCGCTTGAGTTGAACCCCTGGAAAGCCGAAACCGCTTTGGCGCGGGAAAACGGCGGAAAAACGGGAAAACGGGGACAGACCACCATTTCCGGGGAAAACGGGGACAGACCACTATTTCCGTGATATCTCCATGCGCTGTATTTCGATAGACGAGTCCTGCCATGCCCCGCCGCCCGAGGCTCCAGCTACCCGGTGCTACCCTCCACCTCATTCAGCGTGGTAACAACCGGGGCGCCTGCTTTTTCGCCGACAGCGACTACCTGTACTATCTCAATGAACTTCATCAAGCCTGCCGCGCTCACCGGGTAACGCTCCACGCCTACTGCCTGATGACGAACCATGCGCACCTGCTGCTGACTGCGCAGGAGGCTGATGGCCCGTCGCAGGTCATGAAGCGGCTGGGGCAACGCTATGTGCAGTATGTGAACCGGACCTACCGGCGCAGCGGGACCTTGTGGGAGGGGCGGTTCCGGTCTTGCCTGATCGGAGAGGAGGCGTATTTGTTCGCCTGCTCACGCTATATCGAACTTAACCCAGTGCGGGCGAAGATGGTGGCCGATCCCGCCGACTGGCGCTGGTCGAGCTACCGGGCCAATGCCCTGGGCCAACCTGACGGATCGATCACTCCGCATCCCCTGTTCGAGGCACTGGGCGCGACGGTGCGGGAGCGGCACTCGGCTTACCGGGAGTTGTTCCGGGACCACCTCGCGCCGACTCTGGTCGATCAAATCCGCAGTTCCACGAATGGCGGCTTCGTTCTGGGAAGCGGCGCATTCCAACAACGGATCGCAACCCTCACCGGCCGGCGGACATGGCGTGAGACGCCCGGTCGGCCGGCGAAGGTGCCGGACGACTGGGGCGGCGACGAACTACTTTAGGAATTGCGCGTCTTGGCGGCCACCCGGTCCATATGGCTCCCGTGCAGCCTGGGCTAAGACGATCAACTTCGGACAGAATTAATCGTGGTCTGTCCCTGTTTCTCCCTGTGTCCCTGTTTCTCCCCTGGCGTGTTCAGCAGAACTCTCAGCATACCGCACGGGAGATTACAGGCATGTCAACCTACTGAAAACTTGACATCGCCTCCCAAAAAGGACTAAAGTCCTTTATATCAACACCCGGAAAGCCCCTGCCATGCCCCAGTCTGCTGAAGCCTCAGCCGAAACCAACACGGCTGCCCAAACCACACCCCCGCTGCCGCACCGGCAGGAGGTCTTCGCCCGGCATATCGTCGCCGGGTGCAGCCAGGCCGAAGCCGCACGGCGGGCCGGCTATGCCTGGGACAGTGCGCGGCAGACGGGGTCGCGGCTGGTGGCTGATGTCAACGTCGCAGCCCGTATCGCGGAACTGGCGCTTGCCAGGGAGGACAGCCACCGCACGGAGCATGACGATCTGGTCGCCAACCTCAAGCGCCTGATGACCGACAGCATGTCTAAGAAGAACACCAGCGGAGCACTCCGCGCCATCGACATGCTCGCCCGCTTTCAGGGCCATTACGCCAACGGCAACCGGGGTCAGTCCGGCAAAGCCTCGGCCCTGTCCGACACGCGCGACGCACCGCCGCCCGAACCCGCCCCCCAGCCCGTTCCCATCCCCGCGCCCGAAGACCCCGAACCCGAAGCCGTGTTCGACCCGCCGATGCCACCCGAGCCGCAGCCGCCGGTAGAGCCCGCTCCTGCGCCCCCTCCGCCTCCCCGGATGCAGCCGGGCCATGCCATCCGGGTGCTTCAAGCCAAGATCAGCATGATCGCCCATTGCCGCGACACGCTGAAGTCCCGCCACCCGCACGTCTACCAGAGCCTCGCCTTCACGGAGGAAGCGGCGATGTTCTTCGATGACGCGCTCGATCTCCTGCCGGAAGCCGACTGGCCGACCCGCCAGTCGCCCGGCAAGTGGCTATGGCCGCACGGCAACCCGGCAAACCCCACACTTTCCTGGGTCCAGGACGCCGACGACCGCATCGATGCCTACGCCGCTGCCTGTGCCATCGCCTACGCCGAGGCTCAGAATCATGACGTTTAAGTACGTTTACGGACGAACCGCAGGCGTCTCCACCGCCATGCCGCGTGACCGCGACATCAGGTAAAGCTCCAGCTCCACGAACTCCGGCGAGCCATAGGAATACGGTTCCGCCCTGACTCCCGCCATGCAGTTCCGCAAGCGCCGCTGAAGCGACCCCATCGACTGCCATTCCAGCCGGTAGATCGGGTATCCGGTCGCGTGCCCCTGCGGGATCACGCTGCCACCCAGCTTCCTGCCCCAATTGGCGTCGTGGCAGTCGGCGCAGGAAAAGTCGAGCTGCCCCTGCTTCCGGTGGAAAGCCTCGTCGCCCGCCTCGATGGCCCCCGCCAGCCGGGAGTCGTCCCCCGCCTGCACAGGCGTCCCGCGCGACTGGAAGCCGACATAGGCCGACAGGGCCAGGATTTCCGCGCTCTCCCACGGGAAAGGTTCGGCCTTCTGGTTCTTCTCCCGGCAGGTATTGATGCGCTGGTCCAGGTTGATCGGGCCGCCGGTTCGCGTGTCGAAGGCCGGGTAATGCGCCGCCACCCCCCGCATCGACCGCGCCGCGTCGCCGTGGCAGTCGGCGCAGGACTTGTCCTCGGCGCCGGCCTTGCGGTTCCAGATATCCTCCCCCTCCAGCACGGCAAGCATGCCGGGGTTGGAGGTATCGTCGCCCTGCATCGCCTGGGTCTGCGGTCCCATGAAATCGAAGCCGGACCGCCGGCCGTCACCATCGGCATCCGCCAAACCGACCGCCGCCCACCCGACCAGCGCCGACACGGCCACACCCAAACCCACACCCAGAAAGGAAAGCCGCCGTGACCCTGCGCTCATTCGACCGTGATTTTCGCCGTTTCCGTCTGGGTCTGGCCCTTGTCGTCGGTCCAGCTCAAGGCCAGTTCGCCGCTCTCAGTCGCCACCGTCGTAAAGGTGATGAAGGGGTTGGCCGTGATGGCGGGGAACAGGTCGGCGCTGAAGACTTCCTCGCCGTTATAGGTGCAGGTGAAGCGGTGAATGATGTCGCGCGGGATCAGCGCGCCGTCGGGACCGGTGCGGAATCCGGTTTCCATCGGATGGGATATCAGTGTCTTGATCTCGACGACCTCGCCGCGCTTGGCGGTCGGCGGGACGTTGATCAGGGTGCGGGCCATGTCTTCGGTTCTCCGGGGTCAGCTTTCGGCGCAGGCCGGCAGCGTCACGATCACCTCGGCCTCGTCCATCCAGAAGCTGCCGTCGCTGAGCTGGGCGATGGCGGTGATCTTCTGGCTGTCTCCCAGGCGGATGCGGGTCGAAACGCTCGCCCTGCCGGAGCGCGGCGTCAGGTGGAAGGTCGCGACGTTGGGCTGCGGGTTCTTCTCGTTGAAGACGGCTATCGTCTTCACATAGTCGCTCGGCTCCATCCAGTGCGCGACGTTGACCGCCAGCGGGACGGAATTGCCGTTCTCGACCAGCGCCGGCAGCACCAGTTCGACCTTGCCCTTGGCAACCGGGGCGGAGCCGGTGAAAGCGCGGATCGCGGCTTCCATCTCCTCCGGTTTCGCCAGGACGGGGCGCACCAGCAGCAGGGTGGCGAAAGCCGCTCCGGTGGCAGCCCCCGTCCGCAGGATGTCGCGGCGTGTCGCCAGTATCGTCAAGTCCTGGACCCTCCGGTCAGTCGCCCAAATCAATTGCGCAAAAGTCAATTGCGCAAGGTGGCAAGGAACGCCACCACGTCTTCGATCTCTTCGGCACTCAGGACGGGCTTGCCGCGCCACGCGGCTCCGACCCGCTCCAGCCCGTCCGTCCGATAATAGCTTGGCATGATGGAGCCGGGGTCAAGCCTTCGGCTGTCGATCAGCCGCAGCCTGATCTGCCCCTCCGACAACCGCGACCCTACTCCGGCGAGGCTAGGGGCCAGATCGCCCTGGAACCGCTCCTCCGGGAACGGGCCGGAATGACACAGCAGACACAACCCGCGCTGGCGGCTGGTGACGACGGCACGGCCCCGCGCCGGATCGCCCGCCCCCTCGACCAGCGGCGCCGGCACCGCATCGCCGACCACGGTATAAGGAAGCAGAGCCAGTGCCAGCACGACGCCGATCATCCGAAGACTTCCGCCGTGACGGTCTCGAACCACGCCTCCGCGTAGCGGGCCTCGGTCGAGCGGACGGAGGCAGGGGCATTCAGCGGGCTGACCCCTCCGGCGCCCTCGATATCGGCCAGCACGCCCTTGGCCGGCGCATAGACGCCCGCGACCGAAATGCCGTAGTCGGGGGCGACGAGGCTGTAGCAGGTGTTGATCAGCTTGGGGGAAGTCGGAACCCCGCCCTCCAGCAGCATCGCCACGGCCTCCGCGCAGACCTTGGCCTGGGCATTGGCGGAAAAGGCGGATTTCGGCATGGCGCCTGCCATGGCGCTGTCGCCGATCACGTGGATGTTGGGCTGAAGCGTCGATTCGAAGGTCACCGGATCGATCGGGCACCAGCCGCTGCGGTCGGTCACTTGCGCCGCAAAGGCGATGGCTCCGGCCTTCTGCGGCGGGATCACGTTGGCGACATCGGCGCGGTAGCGCTCGAAATCGGTGACGAAGGTCTTGCCCTCCCGCTCGAAGGCGGTCACCTGTCCGCCCTGCGACAGGCCGACCCATTCCAGCGTGTCGGGGTAAAGCTCTTTCCAGGCGTTCTGGAACAGCTTCTGCTTGGAAAAGCTGTCCTTGGCGTCCAGCACGATCAGCTTGGACTTCGGCTTGCGGGTCTTCAGATAATGGGCGATCAGGCTCGCCCGCTCGTACGGACCGGGCGGGCAGCGGTACGGCACGGGCGGCACCGACATGACCACGACGCCGCCGTCCTCCATCGCCTCCAGCTGGCGCTGGAGCAGGCTAGTCTGAGGACCGGCCTTCCAGGCATGGGGAACGTTCTCCGCCACCGCCGCGTCGTAGCCGGGCAGCGCGTCGAACCGCATGTCGATGCCGGGGGCCAGCACCAGCCGGTCGTATTCCAGAACAGTGCCGTTATCCAGCCGGACCTGCCGGGCCTGGGGATCGATGCGAACGGCGTGCTCGTGGATCACGGCGATACCTTCGGCCTTGACCTTGTCATAGCCGAACTTCTGCCCGTCCATCGACCGCAGCCCGGTCACGACGGCGTTGCTCATCGGACAGGAAACGTATGTCCGGTTGCGCTCGACCAGAGCGACGTCCAGCCCGTGGCGGCTCAGGAAACGGGCGCAGGTGGCGCCCGCGAAGCCGCCGCCGATCACCACGACCTTGGCCTTCGCCTGCGCAAAGACAGGCCGGGCCAGCGCCGTGGCGGAAGCGCCCAGCAGACAAGTCTTCAGAACCGCGCGACGGTTCGGGATCGGTCCACCCATGACTTTCCCCCTCACCCCTTTTCCCTTCGGCGCGGCTGGACGATCCAGGACGCGATGTCCCGGATCTCCTGTTCCGTAAAGCCCCTGGATATCCGGTCCATCACGGTCGGCGATCCCTGCCCCGCCCGGTATTCCAGCATCGCCGCCGCGATCTCGTCCGCCGACTTGGCCTTGATCGCTGGAATCCCGCCGCTCCGGCCATGGCAGCCGG
>NZ_JCACHA010000649.1:0-14022 GCF_059503625.1 Skermanella sp. | reverse complement strand
TCCAGAATTTCGAAGATCCGTGCAGAGCGAGGATCGACCGGATGGAGATGTTTGCCGAAGCCAGGAACGAACTTTTCTCCCGCAGCCCTGCGTTCCGCTAGTTCAAAGCGAACCGCCTCCTCCAGGGAACCGAATCGGGATGCCGACTCCAGGATCTTCTCGAACAGCTCCATGCACTGTTGACCGGCACCGCCATGATGATCACCGAGCAGGGTGATGGCGGAACCCAGAGCCGCATTCAGCCCGATACCGCACGTGGCGCCCATCCTCGCCACCGCGGATGACGGAGACTGAGGTCCGTGATCCACCGTTGCGACCAGAACTGCCTCCAGCAGCCGCGCTTCCGCATCGGACGGCAGTTCACCTCTGAGCATCAGCCAAATGGTCGGGACAAACCCCACTTTGCCGATCAGGTCTTGAATCGGAATGCCCCGGAGATTGACGATACCGGGTTTAAGTTCGGTGATCCCCGTGCTCCACCATGCGAGCATCTGGTCCTTGTCGACTGGAGGCTTATGGGGCTTGCCGCCGGCAACCGCTTTGTCCGATCTGCTCATCGCGCGGCACTCCCTTTAAGAACCTCGATTTCCTCCTGCGAGAAACCGAGCTCGGCAAAGATCTCGTCGTTATGCTGACCAAGCAGCGGAGGCGGCGTATCGACGGTAGGATCGCCGCCGGACAGTCTGAAACCGCTCCTGCTGACGGTGATGTCGCGGTCGATACCGGGAACGCGCGGCAACGTCCGCAGGAAGTTCCGCTCCTGAATGTGGGGATGCTTAAGGATGTCCGGCACCGTCATGACCCGTCCAGATGGGACACCCTCCGCATTGAGCCTTTCCTCCCAATGCTCGGCCGTATCTTCGGCCAGCGCATCCTCGATCTCGTCCTTCAGGGTCGCCCGGTTGGCCATCCGCGCGGTCCTGCTGCTGAAGCGATCGTCGGCTGAAAGATCCGGGCGTCCGATCAGTCGGCAGAGCGTCACGAACTGGTCCTGCGTATTGGCCGAAATGTTGATTTCGCCGTGACTGGTCTTGAACAGGCCCGACGGACTGGCCGTGATGTTCTCGTTGCCGGACGGCTTCGGCTTCTTGCCGGTAATCAGATAGTTGGCGACGGCCCAGCCCATCGTGACCAGAGTGGACTCGATCAGCGAGACATCGGCGAACTGCCCTTCTCCACTGACCGAACGCCGGAACAGGGCAGCACAGACCGCGAATGCCGCCGTCAACCCGCCGATCGTGTCGCAAACCGGAAAGCCGACCCGCAGCGGAGCCGACTGGTCGTCGCCGGTTACGCTCATGATGCCGGACAGGCCCTGGATGATCTGGTCATAGGCCGGCTTGTTACGCCAGGGACCATCCTGTCCGAAACCGGAGACGGCGCAATAAACCAGATCGGGCTTGATCTCCTTCAGCGCTTCATAGCCGCAGCCCAGCCGGTCCATCACACCAGGACGGAAGTTTTCGAGAACCACATCGGCGGTTTTGACCAGCCGCCGGAAGGCCTCCTTGCCCTCCGGGGACTTGAGGTTCAACGTGATCGACTTCTTTCCCGCGTTCTGGGCAAGAAAGCCGGTCCCCATCCCTTTCGAGCTGAGTTCGGGGTCCATACCGAACTGGCGGGCAAGGTCGCCGGCTCCGGGAACCTCGACCTTGATCACTTCCGCTCCCAGGAGCGCTAACTGAAACCCGCAGAACGGGCCTGCCAACACATTGGTCAGGTCGATGACGCGGACACCTTCAAGCAAGGATGACACATGGTTCTCCAATCATGAAACGGAGGAAGAAGGGGACGTGCACACCGCCGGGGTGTGCTCAGATGTCGACGGGTTCGTCGGTTTTGGACGATGGCTGCGCCATGCCGACGTAGACCGCGCTGCCGACCACAAGGACTGCCCCGCCAAGGGCCATCGCATCTGGAAAGTCGTCGAAAAGGAGGACGCCGAACAGCAATCCCCAAACGAGCTGCGTGTACTGGAATGCGGAAACGCTAGACACCGGAGCCCAGCGCAGGGCCTGAACCAGGAAGAAGTGCCCGGATGACATCAGAAGACCGGTGACGAACATCCAGCCGAGGTCCGGCCAATCCGGCTCGATGTAGACCGATGGAAGCATCGGCAACGAGAAACCAAGGATGCCGATCACATGGGCAGCCACCAGCGCGCCGCCCGGTTCGCCCCCGCCGACGGTGCGCAGGATCATGGCATTGCAAGCGAACAGCACGGCTACCGCCAGCGATGCCAGGTAACCTGAGTTGAAGTCCGTGACGCCCGGACGCAGGATGATCAGGATGCCTGCGAACCCCACGGCGATCCCGATCCAGCGCCTCCAGCCCACCTTCTCGCCGAGAACCACGGTCGAAAGACCGGCGGCGAACAAAGGACCGGAAAACTGCACCGAATAGGCGGTCGACATCGGAAGCCTGCTGAGCGCATAGAATACGCAGACCGCCATGGAGCCTGAAATCACCGCGCGCATGAGCACCATTCCCGGGCGGGCGATCCGGATCCTTCCCTGGCGCCTTGCGTAAAGCAGCATCAAAGCCACCGGAAGCAAAGCCGCCAAGGACATGTACGCCATAAGCTGAAAAATGGAATAATGGGAGCTAAGTGACTTTACTATAGCATGAAAACTTGGGAATAAGGCAAAGGCGGCAACAGCCGCCCATAATCCGTGCGAGGTTTTATTTTGAGGCATGCAAAGCATTGCGCGGGCGAGCAAATCGCACCTCCGGATTGAACCAAATACTCAAATCTCGAATGAGTTCAATGGATTGAACGATCGATGCAAATTGATAAGCTTTAGCTCTAATTCTGTCAAGGAAGAGTTTTTATTAAAATTGATGGAATACTGGAGTATGGCTTTACTTGGGAATGCACTTACAGGACAATCTAGCCTTGTTGCTTGACTTCACTTCTGCACTATACAAGGCGCGCAAATAGAAACGCCGTGCCGGGCGCTGTTGCAAGCGCAGGCACGGCGTCCGCGGCCGCATTCCTATGGTCTGTCCGGCTTATGACCCGGTTTTTAAGCCCGATCAGAGATCCAGCACATCGGCGACACCGGGAATCGCCTTGATCGCTGCCCTGCCCTTCGCCGAAACAGCATAGGCGCCCGGCAGCGCGATCTCCGCCTCTCTCAGGCCGCCCACATCGACAAGGATCGATATCCTGCCCCGTCCCCGTCCGATCTGTTCGAGGATATTCCGAAGATGCGGCGCTGCAGCGGGCTCGTTGAGGACGATCTGCAATCCTTCCGCCGCAAGGGCGACCTCGTCCTCCAGCGGCTTCACTTGGTGGCAGGTCAGCCGCATATCCTCACCCTGGACCTGCACGTCGACCATCAGGACGACGCTCTTGCCCGGCTCGAGCAGGTCGCGCGACGTTGCCAGAAGCTCGGAAAACAGGGTGACCTCGTAGACGCCGGTCGAATCCGACAGGCTGACGAAGGCGAAGCGGTTACCGCTCTTCGCCACGCGCTCCTGCCGGTTGATCACGACACCGGCCATCGGGAATCGAGTGGAACCGCCGCCGCTGGCCTTCTTCAGCAGATCGGCTGAATTCACTACGCGCAGCCGCGCCAGCGGCTTGGCGAAGCCATCCAGCGGATGGGCCGAGAGATAGAAACCGATGGCGCCGAATTCATGCGCCAGCCGGTCCAACTGGTCCCAATCGGCGACCTTGGGCAGGTCCGGCACCTTCAGCGTCACACCCGCACCGCCGCCGAACAGACTCGACTGGCCGCTCTCCCGCTCGGCGACGGCGGCCTGAGCGTACCGGATCAGGGTTTCGACACCGCCATGGACCTGCCGCCGGTTCGGGTTGAGACTGTCGAAGGCACCGGCGCAAGTCAGGTTTTCAAGCTGCCGCTTGTTGATGACCTTGGTGTCGAGACGCCGCGCGAGGTCGAACAAGTCGGTGTACCGGCCCGTCTCTTCCCGCTGCTTAACCAGAGCTTCCATGGCCTGCATGCCGACACCCTTGACGGCAGCAAGCGCGTAGCGGATCGCGCGCTCGCCGTCGGGCATCGCTTCCACACGGAATACCGCGTTGGACTTGTTGATGTCGGGCGTCAGCAAACGGATCTTCAAGCGCACCAGCTCCTGCCTGAAGGTGTTCAGCTTATCGGTATTGCCGAGGTCGAGCGTCATGGACGCGGCGAGGAACTCGACCGGATAATTGGCCTTCAGGTAGGCGGTCTGGTAGGCGACCAGGGCATAAGCGGCAGCGTGCGACTTGTTGAAGCCATAGCCGGCGAACTTGTTCACCTGATCGAAGATCAAGCCGGCCTGATCGCCATCCACGCCTTTGCTGACGGCACCGTCGATGAACAGCTTGCGCTGGGCGTCCATCTCCGCCTGGATCTTCTTGCCCATGGCTCGCCGCAGCAGATCGGCGCCGCCCAGCGAATAGCCGGACAGCACCTGGGCGATCTGCATGACCTGCTCCTGATAGATCATGATCCCGAAGGTGTCCTTCAGGATCGGCTCCAGCCAAGGATGCATGTAGTCGGCTTCTATCTCCCCGTTCTTCACCGCGATGTAGGTCGGGATGTTGTCCATCGGACCGGGGCGGTACAGCGAAACCAGCGCGATGATGTCGTCGAAGCGGTTCGGCTTGAGGCGCCGCAGGACGTCGCGCATGCCCGAACTTTCCAGCTGGAACACGCCGGTCGTCTCGCCGCGAGACATCATCTCATAGGTCCTGGAGTCGTCCAGCGGCAGGTTCGACAGGTCGATGGTCTCTCCGCGCTCGACGATCAGCTCGACTGCGCGTTGCAGCACGGTCAGGGTCTTGAGGCCAAGGAAGTCGAACTTAACCAAGCCGGCCTGTTCGACGTATTTCATGTTGAACTGGGTGACAGGCATATCGGATCGTGGATCGCGATAGAGCGGCACCAGCTGATCGAGAGGACGGTCACCGATCACGACGCCGGCAGCATGGGTCGATGCGTGACGGAACAGGCCTTCCAGGCGGAGTGCGATCTCGATCAGCCGCTTGACCGACTCGTCGGAATCCCGCGCCTGCTGAAGCATTGGCTCGCCGTCGATCGCCTGTCCCAGGGTGACCGGATTGGCAGGGTTGTTGGGCACCAGCTTGCAGATCTTGTCGACCTGCCCATACGGCATCTGAAGCACGCGTCCGACGTCGCGGAGCACCGCGCGAGCCTGGAGTTTACCGAACGTGATGATCTGGGCGACGCGGTCGTAGCCGTAGTAATCCTGCACATAGCGGATCACTTCGTCCCGACGGTCCTGGCAGAAGTCGATGTCGAAGTCTGGCATCGAAACGCGTTCGGGGTTGAGGAACCGCTCGAACAGCAAGCCGAAGCGCAAAGGATCGAGGTCGGTGATCGTCAGCGACCAGGCAACGACCGATCCGGCTCCCGAACCGCGCCCCGGTCCGACGGGAATGTCGTGCTTCTTCGCCCATTTGATGAAGTCCGACACGATCAGGAAGTAACCGGGAAACTTCATGTTCTCGATCACGTTCAGCTCGAAATCGAGCCGCTCACGATAGGTCTTCTCGGTCTCCGCCCGTTGCTCGGGCGTCATATCGGGCGTGAAGACCTGATGTTCGAGCCGGTCGGTCAAGCCGATATGAGCTTGGTGCCGAAGTTCCTCCGGCTCGGTTCGGCCTCCCTCGGCCGCCGCGGTGAAGGCGGGTAGGATCGGCTTGATCGGTCGCAGCAGGTAGCTGCACCGGCGCGCGATGACGAGCGTGTTGTCCACCGCCTCCGGCAGGTCGGCGAACAGCGTGCGCATCTCCTCAGCCGACTTGAAACGATGCTCCGGTGTCAGGCGCCGACGTTCGGCTTCTACGACATAAGCCCCCTCGGCGATGCAAAGCAGGGCGTCATGGGCTTCGTACATGTCCTCCGTCGCGAAGAAGCAGTCGTTGGTCGCGACCAGCGGCAGGTCCATGCGGTAGGCCAGCTCAACCAGATCAGGTTCGATCCGGTCTTCGACTTCAACCCCGTGGCGCATCAGCTCGACATAGAGCCGGTTGGGGAACAGGCGCTTAAGCTGTTCCGCGACTTCCTCCGCTACCGCTTTTTGCCCTTCGGCGAACAGTCTGCCGACAGAACCAGACGGACCGCCGGTGAGTGCGATCAATCCTTCGGTGAAGCCTTCAAGGTCGCTGATGGAAATCTGCGGCGCCGATGTCGGGTCGCCTTCCATGAAGGCCTTGCTGACCAGCTTCGTCAGGTTGACGTATCCGGTCTCCGACTGGACAAGCAGCGTCAACTGGTCAGGCAGGTTCAAGCCCTTGCCGACCGGCTTGCCGCCGCCATTGGCACTCGGCCCCATCCGGCGGATGCCGACCTGACATCCAAGGATCGGCTGAACACCGGAGTCGGCCGCAGCAAGCGAGAATTCCAGCGCGCCAAACAGATTGCCGGTATCGGTAACCGCTACCGCCGGCATCTCCTTCTTCTGGCAGAGCTTGACCAGTTCCTTGATCTTGATCGCCCCTTCGGAGAGCGAATAGGCGGAGTGGACTCGCAGGTGGACGAAATCGGCGATCGGCATGGAGGATGGAACTCAGGCAACGGTCAGGGAAGCGGTACCAACATGCCAAGACTGCGCCTCTGCGTCATGTGCAAGTTTTTCTTGACGCCCCTGCGCTCATGATCATGAAATGCCTCCACGTATGACCCGTCATGACGAGGTGCGAGCATTGGCTCCGGAACTCGTCCTCGATCCGCTGGAATCAAGCGGCTAACCGCCGGGCGAGTTGCCTGCTACCCCTATCCCTTTTTGCTCTCGAAAACTCGGTGGCCAGCGGTCCCAAATGATTTGCTCCGTCGGATCGCCGTCTATGTTGGCCGACTCGGGGCCATAAGTAGGCTCAGCCGCTTTCCCGGCACCATCAGCATGCGATCGATCCGAAAGGGTGGCAAACCGTCGTTCGCGACAGACTTCAGAACATCGGTTCCCCGGTTACCGGACCAGAACGCGCCGACATAATCCCAATCGTCCTCGCACTAACTCGGCCGTGCTGCCCTAAGGCAGGTTCGGATCGATCGTCATGCAAGGTTGGTCTTCAGGAAATCGACGGTCCTGCGCCATGCGAGTTGCGCCGCTGCAGCATCGTAGCGCGCCGGATTGGTATCGTTGTTGAAGGCGTGGTTGGCGCCCTGGTAGATATGAATGCTGTGATGGATATCGGCCTTCTTCAGCGCTGCTTCGAAAGCCGGAATACCTTCGTTGATGCGGTCGTCCAAGCCGGCATAATTGAGCAGAAGCTTTGCGCGGATCTTGGATACATCGTCAAGCGGCGGCGTCCGTCCATAGAAGACGACACCCGCGTCGAGCGACTGCGACACCGTTGCCAGTGAGCCGACCATGTCGCCACCCCAGCAAAAACCTATCGCGCCAACTTTGCCGGTCGATCCTTCATGTCCTTCAAGGAAACCGACCGTACGCACGAGGTTTTCAACCGTCGCCTTGTTGTCCAACCGGCCTATCAGCGTACGCGCCTGATCCTCATCGGCTGGCGTTCCCCCCAGCGGGCTCAGCAGGTCGGGCCCGACGGCCAGAAAGCCCTCGAGAGCAAGGCGGCGCACGATGTCTTCGATATGTGGGTTGAGTCCACGGTTCTCGTGGATGACGATCACGGCAGGAAGCTTCCCAGCGCCCTTGGGTTTAGCCAGATAGCCTTTGATGTCGCCCGACGCCCCGCTCCAGGTGATCCGGGATGTTTCCAGACGGGGATCGGCCGGCGCTACGACCTCCGCCAGAGCGTAATTGTTCTCGAGCAGCGGAAGCAATGCCGACGCCGCGGCGGCGCTGCCGGCAAGGGCGGTCAACCGGCTGATGAAGTCCCGGCGGTCGAGCGGCGCGTGAGTGTACTCGTCATAGAGGTCGATGAACTTTTTGTCCATGATGCGTCCCCCTGCCCTTCCTCGCTGCAATCCGAAAGCACCTGAAGAGCCCCGGCCGAACAACAAGGTAGACCATCCTTCATTGCTGGACCAGCACACCGTCCCGCAGTTCGAGCACCCGGTCCATCCGAGCGGCGAGGTCGAGATTGTGGGTCGCAACCAAAGCGCCGAAATCCCCAACCCTGACGAGGTCTGCCAGCATGGCAAAGACGCCCTCCGCCGTCTTGTGGTCGAGGTTGCCGGTCGGCTCATCCGCGATCAGCAGCTTGGGCCGGTTGGCAAGCGCCCGGGCGATGGCTACACGTTGCTGCTCTCCACCGGACAATCGCGCCGGCCGATGGCTGGCGCGCGCGCCGAGCCCGACCATTTCCAGCAGTTCCATGCCCCGCTTGCGTGCCGCCGATTTGGGAACGCCCGCGATCATCTGCGGCAGGACGATATTTTCCAGCGCGCTGAATTCCGGCAGGAGATGGTGGAACTGATAGACGAAACCGATGGATTGCCGGCGCAAGGCCGTGCGGTCTGCGTCCGACAGGGCATTGGCCAGTTTGCCGGCGATCCGTATATCGCCGCCATCGGCCTTCTCGAGCAAGCCTGCGATATGCAGCAGCGTCGACTTGCCGGCTCCCGACGGACCGACGAGCGCCACGAGTTCGCCCCCCTTGACCTGAAGCGATGCGCCGCGCAGCACGTCCAGCGGTTGGCCGGCTTGTCTGAACGTCCTGACGACGCCGTCGATCCGGATCATCGGCTCCGCCGGATTTCCATCGGCCAATCGATCGCTCCTCAACTCACTCATAACGCAAAGCCTCGACCGGATCGAGCTTGGCAGCCCGCCATGCCGGATAGATGGTGGCGCCGAACGACAGTCCGAGCGCCATGAGGACGACGCGGCTCACTTCCCCGTAGTCGATCTCTGCCGGCAGTTGGCTGAGAAAGTAGATTTCCGCCGAAAAGAGCTCGGTGCCGGTCAGGTTCTGGAGGATCTGTCGGATGGCCTCGATGTTTTCAGCGAACGCGACGCCCAGCACCAGGCCGAAGACCGTGCCGATCACGCCGATGCTGGCCCCTGCCAGGAAGAAGATGCGCAGGATCATGCCGCGCGTGGCGCCCATTGTCCGCAGGATAGCGATGTCGCGGCCCTTGTCCTTGACCAGCATGATCATGCTGGAAATGATGTTGAAGGCGGCAACCAGGATAATCAGCGTCAGGATCAGGAACATGACGTTGCGCTCGACCGAAAGCGCGTTGAAGAAGCTGGCGTTGGACTGCTGCCAATCCACAAGCCTGGCCCGGCCGCCTATCACGTCCTGAACGGGTGCCCGGTACTGGGAAATCAGGCGCGGCTGCTGAACCATCAGTTCCAGAGTCGTCACGGCGTCGGGAACCCGGAAGAACACCTGAGCCGCCGGCAGCGGCATGAAGATGAAGTTGTTGTCGTACTCGAACATACCGACATCGAATATCGCGGCGATGCTGTAGGCCCTCATGCGCGGAACGGTGCCGAACGCACTGGGATTGCCCTGCGGGCTGATCAGCGTCAGTTCGTCTCCCACCCGAAGCCCGAGCCTTTGAGCCATGCGGATGCCGATCGCGACGCGCTCGTCATGGAAATCGTCCAGGGTCCCACGAACGATGTGGTTCGACACGGTCGGCCGGACCTTGAAATCCTCGGGTGAAATGCCGCGGACGATAGAGCCCGATGACACGCCGCGCACAGTCACCAGCGCCTGTGCCTCGACGGTCGGCGTGACCGACGTGACACCCGGGATGCCGCGCAGCCGATCGGCCATCGCTCCGTAGTCGGTCAGCGGCCCCTGAAGTGCGTAAACGTTCATGTGGCCGTTGAGGCCCAGAACCCGCCCCAGCAGTTCGGATCGGAAACCGTTCATTACCGCCATCACGATGATCAGCGTCGCCACGCCAAGGCCGATGCCCAGGAGCGAAAAGCCGGCAATCACCGAAATGAAGCCTTCCTGCCGTCGCGCGCGAAGATAGCGCATCGCGACCATGCGTTCGAAAGCGCCGAAAATCATGCCTTTAAGGCCTTTATGGACTTGGGATGGATCGCCGCTGGCCGGCGGCCGCCGGAGTTCGAAGGTCCGCCGGCCGCTCCGACTATCAGGAGGCCAGCTTCGCGAAAGCGGCTTCGCGCGACAGTTCCTCGCGTTCACCCGTGGCGCGATGCTTCAATTCGACCACGCCGTTCTTGAGGCCACGCGGCCCGATCGTCAGATGCCAAGGAACCCCGATCAGATCCATGTCGGCGAACTTGGCGCCCGGCCGCTCGTTGCGGTCGTCATACAGCACCTCGACCCCGGCGGCATTGAGGTCACGATACAACTCTTCGCAGACCCGGTCGCATTCGGCATCGCCGGTCTTCAGGTTGATCAGGCCGACCTTGAAGGGTGCCACCGACTCCGGCCAGATGATACCGGCGTCGTCATGGCTCGCCTCGATGATCGCGCCAACCAGCCGCGACACGCCGATGCCGTAGGACCCCATCTCGACGGTGATCTGCTCGCCGCCCGGGCCGGCAACCACGGCACCCAGCGGTGCCGAGTATTTGGTGCCGAAATAGAAGATGTGGCCGACTTCGATGCCGCGCGCATTGACCAGTTCTTCGGGCGTCAGCGGCGACGTCGCGGGATCGTGCTTTTCATCGGTCGCGGCGTAGATGTTGGTGTATTTCTCGAAGAACGGGCCGAGATCGTCGTCGAACCCCGGAGCGCTCTCCAGCACGTTCAAGTCCAGCCACTCCTTGTCGCAGAAGACGCCGCTCTCGCCGGTTTCCGCCAGGATGATGAACTCATGGCTGAGATCTCCGCCGATCGGACCGGTATCGGCCTGCATCGGGATGGCCTTCATGCCGAGGCGCGCAAACGTCCGGAGATATGCCAGGAACATCTTCTGATAGGAGCGGCGTGCGCTGGCACTGTCGATGTCGAATGAATAGGCGTCCTTCATCAGGAACTCACGCCCGCGCATCACGCCGAAGCGGGGCCTGATCTCGTCCCGGAACTTCCACTGGATGTGATAGAGGTTGCGGGGCAGATCACGGTAGCTCTTGACCGCGGAGCGGAAGATATCGGTGATCATCTCCTCGTTCGTCGGGCCGAACAGCATCTCGCGATCGTGCCGGTCCTTGATGCGGAGCATCTCCTTGCCGTAGTCGTCGTACCGTCCGCTCTCCTTCCAGAGCTCGGCCGGCTGGATGGTCGGCATCAGCAGTTCCTGCGCGCCCGCGGCATCCTGCTCTTCCCGGACGATCTGTTCGATCTTCTTCAGGACGCGGAAACCCAGCGGCAGCCAGGCATAGATGCCGGCGCTCGTTTGCCGGATCATGCCGGCGCGGAGCATCAGCCGGTGCGAGACGATCTGCGCCTCGTTGGGGTTTTCCTTGAGGGTAGGCAGGAAATAGGCGGACAACCGCATTCGGGGTCTCTCGGGGCTCGTGGAGGACCGGGCATTCGGCCCGGTCCAATGGCGAGAGGACTGTAGGGAATAGCGGCGCGCAAGTCCATGGCCGGGGGTGACGCACTCGCCCCCGGCCTGCACTGCCGCTTACTTCGGAAGCGTGCCCTGAACGCCCTCGACATAATAGGCCATCGAGAGGATCTCAGGATCGGTCGCGGTCTTGCCCTCGGCGATCACGACCTTGCCGGACTGGTCCTTGATCGGCCCGGTAAAGGGGTGCAGCGCGCCGGACTTGATGTCCGCGATTGCCTTGTTACCCAACTCCTTGACGTCAGCCGGGATGGCATCGTTGAAGGGCGGCAGGAACACGGTACCGGTCGCCAGACCGCCCCAGTAATCCTCGGCCTTCCAAGTGCCGTCCAATGCCGCCTTGACCCGCTGTTCGTAATAGGGATTCCAGTCGTCGACGACCGAGGTCAGGTGCGCCTTAGGCCCGAAACGGCTCATATCGGACGATTGTCCGAAGGCATAGATGCCGCGGGCCTCCGCCTCCTGGATCGGTGCGGGGCTGTCGGTGTGCTGAGCCAGGATGTCGGCGCCCTGGTCGATCAAGGCCTTGGCGGCGGCGGCCTCCTTACCAGGATCGTACCAGCTGTTGATCCACACCACCCGGACCTGGGCTTGCGGATTGACGCTGCGCAGGGCCAGTGTGAACGCGTTGATGCCGCTGACCACCTCGGGGATCGGGAAGGAACCGATATACCCGATGATGTTCGACTTGGTCAGCTTGCCGGCGATCAGGCCGCAGACGGTCCGGCCCTCATAGAACCGGCCCGAGTATGTCGCCACGTTGGTCGAGCGCTTATAGCCGGTAGCGTGCTCGAACTTGACCTTGGGGAAGCGCTGCGCGACCTTCAGCGTCGGGTTCATGAAGCCGAAGGAGGTCGTGAAGATCAACCCGTGGCCGCCTTGGGCAAGCTGCTGGATCACCCGCTCGGCATCCGGACCCTCGGCGACATTTTCCACATAGGTCGTTTCGACCTTGTCAGCGAAAACTTCGGCTACGTGTTTGCGGCCAAGATCGTGCTGATAGCTGTAACCATGGTCGGATACCGGGCCGACATAGACGAAACCCACCTTCAGCTTATCGGCGGCAAGCGCCTTGCTGCCAAACGTACCGCCAAGGGGGCTTGCAGTGAGGGCTGCGGCGGTCCCGGCCACCGATAGGCCGAACTGGCGTCTGTTCATCATTGTTCTTGTTCCCTCCGCGAGAGTTGGGTCACTCAACCCGGTGATCTGACTGTTCGGCAAGATGCTGACCGACTGGCAGCCTCCACACACGCCTCTCCATTCAGGATGAAGTCCCGGGAAAGTGTGGAATAGCCGGATTTTCGGTGAAAGACCTTACGCATTTTCGACGTAACTGCCGCTGTTCGTGCTGTTGAACCGCTCGGCGTGCAAGAATGCGCCTATACCTTTTCGTGTGCACCAAATAAGCGTTGCATGCAACAGATTTTGGCTGGATGTCCAAGGACCGCGCTTGGCGGATAACCCTGTATCATCCAGAAAATAAGTGACGGTCATGCAGGCAGGGCGTAAAGTTGAGCACATAAGAAAAATGGCCGCGCTGTTACCGCAGCGCGGCCTGAAGTTAGGGAGGAATCGCCACCAGGCGTCGGTAAGAGGGATAAACCCTCTCAGCGAAAAAAATTATTGTATGAGGGACTGAACAAGGCAAGCCACAAAATGGGGCTTGCCTTTCCTTTTGCTTATTTTTCTGCTGTTTTGATTATCTCTTAGGCTACTGAATAGGTTTCATTCAGCATATTGCCTAAAATATTGGCTCAGTATCCTGTAAAACCGGCTCTCTTGGCTCGAATCCAGGGTGGACTCATCTGCTCCAGTCGGTCATGAACCGGGCAGCCTAAATTATGGGCACCCGGCAAATAGCCGAGACTCATCAGGAATTCCCCGACTATCTCTCCGCCGGTGAAGCGGAACTGTTTCTTGAACAGCTTGACCCATTCCGGCTTCGGCAGCGGATGATGAGCATCGATCCATGCGGCGAAGCCACCATGGCTTTGCCGAAGCGACTGCACGCGCCGGGCGTTCTCGATCACCGCGTCGATCTTCAACCGGTTCCGGATTATCCCGGCATCGGCAAGCAGGCGCGACCGTTGCTCGTCGCCGTAAGCGGCGATACGATCCACGTCATAACCGTCGAAGGCCGCCGCGAAGGCTGCGCGTTTCTTCAGGATCGTCAGCCAGGATAATCCCGCCTGATTGATCTCCAGCACCAGGCGTTCGAACAGGACACGCTCATCCGCGGAGGGAAACCCATATTCGGTGTCGTGGTAGGGCCCATGCCATGGGTGGCCGGGGGCGGCTTCGCAATATGTCAGGCCCATGGCGGTGCCCTGCTCCGATCGGTCAGTTCCGGAAGGAAATCAGTCCGGATGTAACGGTTAGATAGATCAGCACCCAGACGATCGCGGAAACCATCGTCGTGATCAGAAACTTGAGGCCGATCCTGGGCTTCGCCGGCGCTCCGGCCGCCTTGCCCGCGTCCGTATCGTCGGGAGTATGGGCGCCCCAGGGGAGGACGGCGAAAAGCACCGTCCACCAAACCACGAAATAAATCGCTACTGCCGTGATCCAACCCATCGATCAGGCCTGCTCCAACTCGACCAAAGTCCCGAGGAAGTCCTTCGGGTGGAGG
>NZ_JCACHA010000648.1:5217-14052 GCF_059503625.1 Skermanella sp. | reverse complement strand
AATTGGACGACATCTCGGCTCCCGGTCAGACGCGTGCGGCCCACCGGCTGTGCAGAAACATTCCGGCGGAGAAGCAGGCGGATCACCTTCAGAAAGGTGTTGGACATTACGGCATTTTCAATGGACGCCGCTGGCGCGAGCAGATCCTTCCAAGGGTGCATGATTTCATCCTCACGCATGACACCAGCGGGCGTTTCACCTCGCCCGCAGCCCAGGCGGCGGAATAGAACCTTAATGGAATGACGCTCGTAGGATCACCCTCTGCCCTTCCAGTCGGTATCCTCAGGTGGTAAACTCAGGCACATAGTTGAAGCGGAGTGGCTGCATGTTTGTGGTGGTCTGGGAACCGAAACGCGGTGCTGGTGGAGGCCATCAGGCCGTAATGGACCAGGACAAGGCGGAGTTGGTCAGCCGAGCGCTGATGCGAGCGCGCCCTGACGATACGATCAGAGTGATTCCGGCTTGGGAATATGGCGCCGCTGCTGTGATCGAGCGACAGCAGCGGCGAGCGATGCGACGATAGGTCGTCGGAAACCGACGAGACGGCCCGACATCATCACCGATGCGGGCCGTTTTCGTGTTCGGATTAGCGCTCGAGGCGATCTACAAAAACGATCATACATGGGTCGTTCATCGTGTGATGCCGTGGGCAATGAGGTGCCGAAGTTCCGGCATCACGGTGTCGGCGCCATAGCGGTCGATCAGGGTGGCTGTGCGGTACTGCCCGACCCGTCCGCACTTGTCGCATTTTACCCGCACCATCGGCAGGGGGAATTCGCGAAGGCTCCAGGCTCCATTCGGCATGGATAGGTCTATGCAGGTGATCGTTCAGTCATGGTCGCGTTGTGCATCAGGATTGGTTTTCCCGGTCGGCATGTTTGGGTCAGCCTCGGCTTCCAGGGTTTGCGTGCTGGCGTAGAACATAGCGCCGCTGAATGCCAGGAAAGACACGACAACAAGCAGAAGGTAGGCAATGTTGCCACCGGTCATAGCTTCCTCCCCAGGTTTGATCTGGATCTCTCAGATAGCTCCCAAGTCAACCATTTGCCTACACAGATGTCACGGGAAGCACAGCATGACTGCACTTGGTGCAGGTCACCCGTACCAGCGGCAGCAGCCATTCGTCCAACGTCCAGGCTCCTTTGGTCACCGAGTGCGAGTTGGTCTGTGTTTGCGGGTTGGTAACTGGTGGCTCAGATCCGGATAGTGCATCTGACACGGATCGGAGTCGTCATCCCAGCGCTGGCAGCTTGTCAATGCACTGAGAATATCGACCATTGGCGTATCGAGGGAAAACCGCTTCTGCAGCACTGACCTGGGGTACTGGGCAGATCTGTTGCACTTCCGACAGTTGATGCGAATCAAGGCACTGGGGTAAGTGCGCAGTGTAAGGGTGCTGTTTCCGCTCATGAGGTTCTCCAAGTCAACCATATGTCAACACTTCTGACGGTCGAGCGGTCAACGAGCCGCGATCAGATCGTCATGGTCGAGGTCAACGGTCGTCGCAGGGACCCGTTCGCAGACCGGCCATTATGCCCCCCGTTACGTCACTGATGAACCGGTCGAGAATGGGTGGACGATCCGATTGACCCCCACAAGCCCAACACCCTAATGGCATCTTCCTGGTGATCTTCTTTCAGATCACCAGGAAGATGCCCCTCGGTGAGGGGCCTTCCTTATACCTTCCGCCGCCTCTTGGAGCGGCACCGTCGCCACGGTTTCCATAGAGGTCTTGCGGTCGGCTGGCCTCGCGCTGGAGCACCGCAAAGGTCGGCTTGTCCAGATCGAGGATGACGCGCGTCGGGTGAGGCTTCGGGTTGGTCAGCCCGAACCAATCGTCCACCAGCATCTTCTCGATCCATCCCCAGCACGTTGGGCAGTCCACCTCGATGCAGAAGCTTGGGCATGCCGGCGAAGGAGCGGAGGGGGCGGGCTTGCGGGATTTGCGGGGCATCGACGGTCACTTGTCAGTGCATCACTGATACCGGAACGGTATGTAAACGGTGTATATCCGGTACTATTTCGGTGGGTCATACCCCATCCCGTGCCAACTTCTCGGCAACCGCCACCCTGATCCAGGACAGGCGGGTCAATCCGCCAGCTGCCTTCCTTGCGCGATCCACGCGGCGGGCCATGTCGCCAGCCAGGGTCATGGTGAAGCGGACCTCTTGCGGTTCCGGAGCGGCTGGTGCCGGTGCTGCTCGCCGGTCATCAACGGCGTCCGCGCCTTGAATGACGCGCTCGATGTCGGCTTCTGTGACTGCGGCGGTCGATGCGTGCTTGGGCTTGCTGAACTTGCTCATGGCCGGTGCTTTCCTGATATCGTCTCGGTGTTATTACAGTGCGTCTTCGGTACTGAAAACATACCGATACAGTGCATCCAACTCTGCAACAGCCTTCGAGTCAGGCCGTGGCATTTCCGCTGCCGCCAGCCCCATCAGGTGCGCCTGGGCGATGGCCTTGCGGTTGCCGACCGGACCCGGTACGACCTGGAGTGCTTCAGCATGTTCAGCGAATGCCGCCTCGGCCTCGGCGTTGTCATTGCCGATGGGGTCGGCCCGGTTGACCAGAACCAGGGCGCGGAGGCTTTCGTTCACGGCGTGGATCTCGCCGATCAACTCGACTGCGGCGTCGATCGTCCAAAGGTCCGGACCGCGCGGGGCGAACGGCAGCAGCACGGCGTCGGCGATAGTGAGCGCCGACCGTTGGGTGGTCGTGTCGCGGGCGCCTGCGTCGATGATGATGGTCTCGTACTTCGGCTTTAGCCGGCGCAGTTCTTCGCGCACCCCCTTGCCGACCAGTGCCACGGTCGGTACCCGGTCGGTGCTGACGTTCTCGCGGTCACCGCGCGCCGCAGCCCAGGTCATCGTGGTTTCCTGGCTGTCGCCATCGACCAGCAGGACGTCCTTGCCGTCGCGCGCCGCCAGCACGGCGAGGTTCGATGCCAGCGTGCTCTTCCTCACGCCCCCTTGATGCCTCAGACAACCAGTATCATTTCGGTTCCTATCAAGTATCATGAGCAAGGCGGCGGATGCAGACGTCTGGTCGCTCACTGATATCCGCACTTCGGAGGTGCTGCACCGGACACCGCCTGTCGACGAGGCTGTCGCTGTGCATATCCTACGTGCGTGGATGCGCGGCTACATGCACGGCGGCAGCTTCGAGATCGTCGGTCAGTACCTGCTCGGCATGCTGCCCGACGATGCCAATCCGTACTGACTTGCTGAATTGAGCGAAGGATCTCCATGCTGACACACGATTTCCGCACGCCGATCCCGCCAGGCACGCTCCGGATCTCGGTCATCTGGAACGGCCATCTTCACAGAACCGACCTGCTGATGGTCAGGATCCCCGACACCATCATGGCGTTCGAAGAGTTCATCGGGATCGTCCTGGCGGCAGAGGATGGCCGGTGCAAGCCAGAGGCTGCGAAAGCCTGCACTGAGGTGACTGTTTCGGCTGCACAGAGTGGTGACGCATCCATCGTCACGACGTCTGCACTTTGGCGGTTCCTGTTCGACCCTGCCGAATACGTAATGAACACCCATCGCCTGGGCGGGATGGCGCAGAACAACGGCAGCGCCCTCCTGGCGGGCTCGCTCGACTTGCAGGGGGAGCACTGGCGGTTTCACTTGTTCGCCATGCCCCGCTGGCCGGCGTTCTAAGGCGACGGCGCGGTGAAACGGAAAAGCCCGCTCCGGGTTAGGGCACGGGCTGAGTTGGACATGCAGATAACCTATGAACAGAAACGCACCAAACCCTAACAGTGTTAGTGCGCCGCATCATCGTCTAACTCGTACTATACCGCACGCCAGAAAAAGCCCGCACTGAGCAGGGCACGGGCTAAGGGGAGAGTGAAACATCAGTCCTGATGTTTCTGTGTGGCCGTGGGTGCTGTCCACGGCATGTTTTACAACAGCCACACGTTGCGATGCCGCATGGTCTTGGTGGCTTATGCCGAGTAGGCGGTGTGCGAAGCCGATCTGCGTCCTTGCCTGTCAACCGTCGGCAGCACCACACTTTGTGTCAAGAGGGTTGGAAACGGCCTTCCGTTGGCCGAATAACTACCCGCTCTACGGGAAGCGCCTGAAATCACAGGGCAATCGCCCAGGAAACCGACCGGCTACCTACCCTTATGGAAAACGCATTATCGACAGGTGTGGCCGTCCGTGATGCGCAACCCGGCCTTCTGCCCACTGTCGGCAGGAGGCCGGATTGCTACTCCCCTGCTATGATCAGGACTTCGGCAGCAACGGTTCGACCGCCTTCTTGAATTGATCAAGCGCGAGCACGCCCTTGTAGGTCTTGCCGCCGATCACGAAGGAGGGCGTCGATTCCACGCCGTGCCAAAGTCAGGAGGGTGGTCGAAATGGCAACTATGCCGACGAGCGCCCACAGGAAGAAGCGGAGGTTTCTCAGGCTGGCCATGGCATCCTCACTCCGGTCCCATAGCGCCGGGTTTGCCGACCTTGCCCGGGACCTCGACCTTTCCGGCTTTCTCGAAGGTGATGGTCAGCGGAAACTGCTGGCCAACATTCAGGCCCCCTTTGAGGTCCATCAGCATGTAATGCGTCCCGCCGGGCTTCATCTCCAGCGCGCCGTCAAGCGGGACGCTGAGCGGACCGACCTCGCTCATGCGCGAGACATCGCCTTCCAGTCGGGTCTGATGGGCCACGGCTTGGCCCGCAACCGGCGTTTCCACGGACAGGATGTTGTCGGGCGCAGAGCCGGTGTTCCTGACCGCCAGATAGGTGGCGCCGGTTTTGGCGGACGCGTGGTCGCCCGCGCCCAGGCCTGCTCGATAACAAGGTCGCCGACCCTCGCCGTCTCTGCATGAGCGGACGCGACGAAGGCAAGGACCAGTGCGACGGCGCCAGCGATGACGGAATGCTTTGACATCACAGATCCTGGGGGGAGAGGTGGTTGGCGTGCACTGGTTCGTGCTGGCCACTTGACCGGCGGAGCAGCCGCAGGGCGTTGAGGGTCACGAGCACGGTGGCCCCGGTGTCGGCCAGGATGGCGAGCCACAGATCCGTCATGCCAAGCAGGGTGGTGACGAGGAACACGGCCTTGAGACCGAGGGCGACCGCCACGTTCTGGTGGATGTTCGTCATCGTCGCACGGGACAGTGCTATGAGGTCGGCAACACCCTCGACCCGGTTGCCCAACAGAGCTGCGTCGGACTCACCAGCCTCTCACGGTTCTTGATGCTCTCACCAATCAGCGGTCAAGAGCGGACCGGATCTTGGCTGCCATCTGGTCCCGCGTCGCAGGCTTCGGCAGCAGGTTCACGCCAGGATCCAGCATCCCGCTATGGACGATCGCACTGCGCGTGTAGCCAGTTGTGAAGAGCACCTTCAGGCCTGGTCTTTTCTTGCTCGCCTCCTCCGCCAGCTGCCGCCCATTCATCCCTGGCAGCACCACGTCCGTAAAGAGAAGGCAAATCTCGGGGTGCAGATCCAATGTACGAAGAGCGTCAACTCCATCGCGAGCCTCAATCACGCCGTACCCGAGGTCGAGGAGCATCTCTACCGTCAGCTCGCGCACTTGGTCATCGTCCTCGACGACAAGAACCACCTCGGAGGTCGAGCCAAGTGAGGTGTTACTCGAGATCGAGCGTCGGGGTGGTTCGGCAGGACCATAGAAGCGCGGCAGATAGATCTTTACGGATGTTCCCTGGCCCAGCTCCGAATAGATCTTCACGTGTCCACCGGTCTGCTTCACGAAGCCGAAAACCTGGCTGAGACCCAGCCCGGTTCCCTTTCCCACCCCCTTCGTCGTGAAGAAGGGATCGAACGCTTTGGCGACTACATCAGGCGCCATTCCACTGCCCGTGTCGGTCACGGCCACCATCACATACTGTCCCGCTGTGATCGCGTGCTCGGAGGCATAAGCATCATCAAGGTGGCAGTTCGCCGTCTCGATCGTGAGGCGACCACCTTCCGGCATCGCGTCACGGGCATTGACGGCGAGATTGACCACCGCATTCTCCAGCTGGTTGGCATCCGCATGGACCTGCCAGAGACCTCCGGCAAGCACCGTCTCCAGGTGGATCGTCTCGCCCAGGGTGCGGCGCAGGAGCTCGGACATCTCCGACACCATTTTGTTCGCATTCAGTGCCTGCGGTGACAGTGCCTGCTGACGTGAGAAGGCAAGCAGGCGCTGCGTCAGGCCGGCAGCTCGGTGGGCGGCCTCCCTGGCAGCCGTAATGTACTTGTCGACGTCGGTATCACCCTTCTCCAGTCGTCGTTGAAGCAAGCTTAGACCGGAGAGCACGACGGCCAACATGTTGTTGAAATCATGCGCGATGCCTCCCGTTAACTGTCCGACCGCTTCCATCTTTTGGGCCTGCCGCAGTGCATCTTCCGCCGTGAGGCGCTCCCGGACGGCTTCAGCGACCCGCGCCTCCAAGGTCTGATTGAGCTGGTGCAGTTCGGCATTCGCCCGCTCCGCTGCGTTACGCGCCTCCAGCAGCTCCCGCTCGTATCGCCTGCGGTCAGACGCGTTGAAAATCGTAATGCGGATGAACCGCAGCCCCCCGGCATCGTCCCGCCGTTCGACGGCATTGACGAGGACCGGCAGCACCGCACCGTCCATACGGACAACATCGAGGGCGACCTCGTTGAAGAAACCCTGCATCCTCAATAGCGGTGCGAAGTGGGTCTCGTAGTAGATCTTTCCCGCGATGTTCAGGAGGTCCTGAAATCGGCGCCCGATCAAATGATCATGCTCATAGCCCATCCACACGGCGAAGGTGCGGTTGGACTTGATGATGCGCCCGTCGGCTTGCACCGAGACGTAGCCGCAGGGTGCGTTCTCGAAGAGGTCTTCCAGATCTTCAAGGTCCTGCTGGACAGGCTCTGTCTTGTCATCGTTCAAAATCGCTGCCTTCGAGAAAGGCCTTCATCGCCGCAATGGTTTCTTCGGGTGCGCTGAGGTTGGGGCAATGACCCGTAGCCCTCAAGATCACCAGTTCACTCCTGGGAAGATGGCGGTGCACATACTCACCCACAGCCTGCGGAGCGATCACGTCTTCCGAGCACTGCAAAACCAACGCATGGGGCTTCACATCCGCCAGATCGGTGCGGTTGTCTGACAGGAATGTGGCCCGGGCGAACTGCTTGGCGATCTCGGGATCGGTCCGGCAGAAGCTGTTGGTGAGCTCCTCGCCGAGCTCCGGACGGTCGGGATTGCCCATGATGACAGGGGCCATGGCGTGTGACCAGCCCATGTGATTGCTGTCCAGGAAGTCGAGCAACTCGTTGATCTGCGCCTCGCTGAACCCTCCAACATAGTCCGCATCATCAATATAGCGGGGCGACGGCCCCACCATAACGAGCTTGTCGAACAGCTCCGGCGCCTTCCTGGAGGCCAGGACGCCGATCATTGCGCTCACCGAGTGCCCCACAAAGACGCCGCCGGTTATCTTCAACTCGCGGCAGAGCTCAACAACGTCGTTGGCATAGCCTTCGAGCGAGGCGTATTTTGCCGGATCGTAGGCTGATAGATCGGATCCGCCGGCGCCGACGTGGTCAAACAAGACAGTTCGATGGCGGTCCTCGAATGCCGGAGCGACGAAGCGCCACATGTTTTGATCACAGCCGAAGCCGTGAGCAAACACCATTGCTGTCGAACCGGAGCCGGAGAGTTTCACATTATGTCGCTGCAGTGCCGACAACGTCGCCTCCCTTCCCTTGGAAAGGTCCAACTAACATATTGGGTGGCGCCCGAAGGATGGTAGGAACTATGACGGCACGCTTCCCCGAGCTCCAGGGTTATCGGGTCAGGCGGCGAGGTCAAGCGGTTCGTCAGCGGGACAGCCATTCTAAATCTGACTGAAGCTGAGTCGCGACTGTGCTTTTAACGCACCGGCGACTGGCGCGAAATTGCTCTGGAGCAAGTTACCCGACAACAACAGTGACGCCGGGGCCGGCCTCGGAAGCCGGCGTCAGAGCATTTTACCAAATTAGCATCTGCCGGCAACCGGCGCTTGTGGGCAGACGCAAAACTTGAAAATAACCTCTTCCCGGCAATATTCCGAGCCAGGATCGGTGGATTTTCCACTCGCGACCAACTGCTGCCGCCAGTCGCCGGCACAGCCAGCCGCAGTCCCGTCCTCGGCAAACCTGCCGTCCACCATCGAAGCCGTCCCGAGCGCTTCCGGCAGTCCCCAGCTGGGTCAGCATCCGGATAACCGTCCTGAATGGACCCGAACCTCCGGCCCGACTGAGGAGTATTCCCAACGGGTTGACTATCGAGTTGGACGGGGCGGCATCTCCGTATAGTCGTAGAACCCCTTACCCGACCTGCGGCCCACCCAGCCCGCCTCGACATATTTCACGAGCAGCGGACAAGGACGATACTTCGCATCGCCCAGTCCTTCGTAAAGGACTGTCATGACTGCGAAGCAGGTATCCAGCCCGATGAAATCGGCCAGTTCCAGCGGCCCCATCGGATGGTTGGCACCCAGCTTCATCGCCGTATCGATCGACTCCACAGAGCCTATGCCCTCGTACAGGGTGTAGACTGCTTCGTTGATCATCGGCAGCAATATACGGTTGACGATGAAGGCGGGGAAGTCTTCGGCCCTTACGGCGATTTTGCCTAGTTTTCCGATCAGCTCCTGGACCGCCTCGAAGGTCTCGTCATCGGTAGCAATGCCGGGGATCAACTCGACCACCCGCATCGGCGGCACGGGGTTCATGAAGTGCATCCCGATAAACTTCTGCGGACGATCGGTGCGAGCGGCGAGACGCGTGATCGAAAGTGACGAGGAGCAGGTCGCGATCAGCGCCTCAGGCTTTAGATAGGAACCCAGCGACTTCAGGGTCTGGC
>NZ_JCACHA010000648.1:0-5207 GCF_059503625.1 Skermanella sp. | reverse complement strand
GATCTCCTCGTTTTCGGTCACGGCCTCAATCACCAGGTCGCACTCCGAGAACAAGGTGAGACCAGTGCCGGTGCTGATACGGTCGAGCGCTGCCCTCCGAGTGGCCTCAGAGATTTTACCCTTCGAGACCTGGTGGTCCAAATTGTCAGTCATGTTGGATCGGGCCCGCTCCAGCGCCTCGGTGCTGATGTCGACCAAATAGACGTCAAAGCCCGACACGGCGCAGACATGGGCAATCCCGCAGCCAATCTGGCCGGCTCCAATGACACCGATTTTCCGGATAGTGATAGGTTGTGTTGCTGTCATGGTCCCGCCGTTTTTTTGTTTTTCAACTCAGCTCACGACGTCAATTGACGTTTCCAGCTCCGCAGTGCTTCACTCAATCATGCCACCGATGACAGGGAGGTCACAAAGCGCTCGCTACAGCGGGTTATATCATTACATGCTGTTGGCAAATTCCGAAATGAGGCTTCAAGTGGCCTCGACGGGTGAAAAATCCCGTTTCTGGCCGCATCCCCGGCGAAGTTCCGAGTACCTTGGCCCGGTCGTCGATTTCGCCAACAGCATCGTTCTGTGGCGTCACCCCGACAACGGACGTTTTTGACTTCCGAAACTTCACGGGCGCGGCCGAAGCCGTGGGGCAGGACGCTTCGCTGGCGGAACGCCATGTCAGCGAAAGCCAAGCCAAAGCTCCGCCCTCACGGTACCGCCTGTTTCGCCCGGACAACCCGGCGACAGCTCTGGAGATGGCAGTCAATCACCTGATGTGGTCGCGCCTTCTGGTCGGCCAGATCAACCGCGGGCACTACCGGTTCGTTCTCGATGGAAAGAACAGGGCAGTGTTTTTTATTGGCTGGTCGGTGAGGCAAGCGGCGAAGCATGGCTGAGCGGGCGGGTTGGGGTCCAGAGCGACGATTGCATTGTCTTCAACGCCTGGTCCTCTAACAGGGCCGGGGTCAACCGTTTCGTCCTCGTCGCCGTGCGACGCGATGCTCGGCTGCTGGCTGGCCTTCTTCACGCGCTACTACAAGGACGGCGGGATCAGGCCATTGCGCATGAACGTCAATGATTTCGCCAAACGTCACCTCGGAAAGAATGAGTGATCGATGTGGCTTAGCAGTAATGACTCAGGAGCATCGAGTCTTTCTTTTGAACATGTCAGCTGGTTAGCGCGAAAGAGTTATTAATCATGCTGAGATGCTCTGAGGCGATCCTACCATTTATTCCGAATTATTATCAGGAAATCCTCTCATTCAGAAGAGAAATGGAACGTTGTGCATCGCACCATGTTTGTTTGCATATGCGAGATGGCTTGAAGGCCATCGCGTAATCACAGCCAATCACCAGGGTATTTTGATATGACCACATCCATCATTGGGCTTTTCGAGAGCAGCGACATCGCCAGCAAGGTTCTTGGCGAGCTGACCAAGGCCGGCTTCAAGAAGGACGCGGTGGAAATCATCGAGAACGTCGCGGCATCCAAGATCACGAGCCGCCTGGTCGAGGCTGGTTACGAGAAGGACAAGGCCGAGAGCTACGGCAAGGCGATGCAGAAGGGCGGCGCCCTGATCGTGGCCGAGGCGCCGGACGACAAGGCCGACGAGGCCCTGGACATGATGCGCAGCTTCAAGGCGCTGTCCCCGGAAGCCCTGCTGGAGAAGCTCGGCAATCAGACTCCCGAAGAAACCCAGTCGGCCCAGGTGATCGAGGAGGAGCTTGAGGTCGGCGTCGCACGGACGACCGGCGGCAAGCGCCTGAAGACCGAGGTCAGTGAGCGGGAAGTCCAGGAGACCGTGACCCTTCACGAGGAAACGATCGAGGCCGAGCGCACCAAGGTCGATCGTGTCCTGAAGCCTGAGGAAGCCGCCAAGGCGTTCCAGGGAACTACGGTCGAGCTGACCGCGACCACGGAGAAGCCGGTGGTTTCCAAGCAGGCTCACGTGGTTGAGGAAGTCTTGCTGAGCAAGCAGTCGGGTGAGCGCGACGTCACCGTCAGTGGCACCGTCCGCCGCCAGGATGTCACCGTTGAGGATATTGACGGCAAGTCCGGCAAGTCCAAGACCGCCAAAACAGCCTAAAGCCAGGACGCGGAAACGAGTGGCGCATCTGGCTCCTCCCGACACAGAGCATACTGCCCTGTTCTGTCCAGCGAACCGCGACACTTGTTTCCGCGTTCAGCTGCGGACCGTGCAGGTCCCGCGGAATTCAAGACCGAGGTATTGTTTATGCCTGCGATCATCAATAAGACCGATGCCCGCAAGACCGTTCGAGATGCCGGCGATGGTGAGGCCAAAGCCGGCACCAATGGTGCTGCTGTCGACAGTAGGACGGCTCACGACGCATCCGAAGCAGGGGACGGCACTGTCCGGAAAGACAGGGTCGCCGGAAGTCGCGCCGCGACCCGGGAGAATGCCGGGGAGGCTGCGGAACAGAGTCTTCAGAAGGCCGCGGTGGATCTGCGCAGCCCAATGGAACGCTCAGCAGAGACGGTCACCGATGTCGTTGACGCGACCCGTGAGATGAGCGAGCGGCCGGATGAACAGCTCGCCCGGATGTCGGCACTGCGGGATAAGGCATCCAGGGAATTAGCCGGCCGCACCCAGCAGAACCTGGGCGCCATGATCCAGACCGGCGTCAAGCTGGCTGATGGCTTCCAGACAATTATGCGGGAGTGGGCTGACTACACGCGGGCCGCCATGCAGTGCAATATAGACGGCATGAACAGCATCATGCGGGCACGGACGCCGCAGGATCTCATGACGGCACAAAGAGAGCTGATGAACGCCGAAGTGCAGGTCATGCTGAACAGCGGCGTCAGGATCTCCGAAGCGACACTCCGGATCGCCAGCGATGCTGTCCAGAGCATCCCTGGGCGGACGAAGTAGGGAGACCAGCAGAGCTCCAGACAGGCTTCCTCCGGAGCCTGAAATACCAAAAAAGAGCCGCGGATCCCGCGTCTCTTTCCATGTCTATTCCAGATCGCCCCCAGGTTCCTGACGACGCGAGTGTCAGGCAACGATGGCAACGCGACCGGCTGCCTTGGGTTGAGCGGTCGCCTTGACTTCATCGAGGACGGCTGCTTTGGGGCGGGCAGCAGCCTTGACCTCATCCAGGCTCGCGACCACGCGGCGGCTGAGGATGTCGGCAGCTTCGGTTCCGACCTTGGCAACGATGTCGCCGAGTTCGCGGGCATCGGCCACGTTCTTCTCGTAGGAGGTCTTCGTCAGGTCAATCCGCTTGACCAGCGTTTCCGTGACCGAGGCGCTGTTCGGCTTGAAGGATGCAAGATCCTGGAACTGCTTGACCGACTGCCGGGCGATCTCGCCCTGGCGCTGCATGACAGTCTGCAGACCCTGCACGACCGTCTGGTTGGCGGCAGTCAGTGCTTCGAAGTTGCGGCGCTGGATATCCACAACTGTGTTGACGTCAAAACCGGACAGCTTGAAGGCCTGGGCCAGTGAGGCGGCATCGAACGCCGGCAGCTGGAACAGCTTGGCAAAGGAATTGAACGACGGAGCGGGTGCTGCAGTAGCATTACCAGTACGGCTGGTCGTAGTCATGAGAATAAATCCTGATCCTGAAGGAATGTTGCGGCTAGTCCTGGATCGGATAGTCCCGAAGCTTCCAGATCCAACCATTTGCTGCACTGCAACATAGAGAGGGGTGGTCCAAGGTTCAAGGGAAAACATGCCACCCTCTTCAGCATGGGCTGAACAACTGGGCGGAGCAGCACCTTCATCAGAGCGGCCCGGCGCCTCGTCCGGCAAGGCGCTTCTGGTTGCCTTCACTGGCCAAACTCCAGCTCCGCCTCAGCCTGTCATCGTCGTTCTCACGATAATCAAGGTATCGACTGACGCGGAACCTGACGAACGCGCCTTTCAGGCGTGAGGAAGGACGGCTATTCCCGACTATGACCCAGCGTTGGTGGTTGCTCCCGGAGACGGCATCCGCGTTGCCGATGGGATTGTCGGGAGCTGATCCAGGGGCGATCGAAAAGGCTCAGGCGCTGTGGAGGTGGCGCACCGCCTCCCGGGCGCGGAACAGTTCAGGTTCACGACCGCCTGGCGACCCGTGCCAACAGATCAGAGACTTGATCGCCGGCCGACAGCAGGCTCCGCATACCCTCCTGGAGGTAGTCGTGATGCAGGCTCTGCAGGTCGGCCACGGTGCACACCTCGTCACCGGCATTGGTGTCGCCCTGGACCGCGTTGGACGGCTTTCCAGGCTTGGCGGCGTCCTCATCCTCCTCAACCAGAGCAGCCTCGATCTCCATAAAATCTTCCATATCCTGCTGACTTAACATCAGGGTGTACTCCAGTTCGTTTGATTTACGGGAATTGCCTTCCCCGGCCCCTGTCGGATTTACGACAAGATTGGCGGACTACGCGAGCACCGGCCGCGGGCACCCGTTGTCGTTCAAGGCGACCAACTTGAACTCGGCATCGGTGACCTTGATCCGGTCGCCCTGGCCCTGCCGCAGGACCCAAACCTCAACCGCCAACGTGATCGAGGTGTCGCCGATGGCGATCGTGTCGGTGTAGCAGCAGATCGCATCGCCGACCCTGACCGGCTCCAGGAACGCCATGTTGGACACCGCTACCGTCACGACGGTGCCGTTGGCGATCTTCGTTGCCGTCATCAGCGCCGCCGCGTCCATCACCGACATGATCCAGCCGTCGAAGATGTTGCCCATCGGATTGGTGTGCGACGGCATCGCCAGCATGCGCGACGCCAGTTCACCGCGCGGTTCAGATAAGGTCTCAGGTTTGTGCTGTACCTGATACATGGGTAGTCTCCATTCAAAGAAATGAGATGGCGTTCCCCAGGTATCGGCTAAACTCAATTATGTTGCACTGCAACATGGGGACTGTATGCCAACGCGTCAAGCACATACTGCCGCTTCTGCAACGGCCGACGCCATCTCCGGGAAGTTCAGGCGGCACAGCGCAGTGCCCAATGTGAGCCATGGGTTCCGGGCGTATTAGGCGTCGGCACAGTAGTTCGCGGGGGCCATCAAGGCGGTATCGAAACGGACGGGCTATCGCTTATATCGCGTCCGGTGATGAGCGATATCTGATGCTGGCAAGGCTGTGAAATGCCTTTCCTGACGAGACCGTCAACGGAATGGGAATCAGGCAGCCATAGTCGTTTCGGCGCCGGGATTGGCTTTGAAGAGCTGTCCGAAGCCGGAGCCGAGTTTACTGTTG
>NZ_JCACHA010000647.1:0-14094 GCF_059503625.1 Skermanella sp. | reverse complement strand
CGTCCGGCACCGGATCGGCGGGACTGGCGGAACCGCCGGACCTACCGCAACCGCCGGCGGGGTCTCGCCCCGGAAGCCGACGCCGCTCCCCTCACCCGCCGCCTTCCGGGAGGCGGGGCATCCGGACGATACCGGCCTGCTGCTGATCGGCGCTTCGACCGGCGGACCGCAGGCGCTGGAGGCGATCCTGGGCGCCCTGCCCGCCGACCTGCCGTGGCCCGTCCTGGTCGCCCAGCACATGCCGGCGACGTTCACAGGCGCCTTCGCCCAGCGGCTCAACCGCCTCTGTGCCCTGAACGTGACGGAGGTCCGGCAATCGACCGTGCTGCGGCCTGGACAGGTCTACATCGCCGAGGGCGACGCCGACCTGATCGTGGCGCGGCGTCCGCTCGGCCTGATAGCGCTGCCGGTGCCGGCATCGCCGTCGCACCGGTGGCATCCTTCGGTGGACCGGATGGTCGTGAGCGCGCTCAACCACGTGCCGGCCGACCGGCTGGTCGGCGTCCTGCTGACCGGCATGGGCGACGACGGGGCCGCCGCCTTGGCGAGGCTGCGGGCGGAAGGCGGCCACACCATCGCCCAGGACGAGGAAACCGCCGTCGTCTGGGGCATGCCGGGCGATCTGGTCAGGCGCCAGGGGGCCGACGTCGTGGCGCCGCTGCCGGAAATAGCCCGCCGGATCGTCCAGGCGGTCACGCGGAGGCTGACGCCGGCATGCCGCTGATCCGCCACGATCCACCCGGTCCCGCGGGTATTCCCGGTCAGGGGGACCTGAACAGCGCCGACCCGGCCGAGCGCCGGCATGCCGTCCGCTCGCTGGGGCATGAAGCCGGGACCGTCCCGCTGCTGATGGCCGCCTTGGAGCGCGAAGGCGATGCCGCCGTCCAGGAGGCGATCTTCACGGTGCTGGAAACCATCCCCGAGGCGGCGGCGCCGCTGGCGTCGCTGCTGCGGTCCGACGATGCCGCCCTGCGCACCGGCGCGGTCGAGGCCTTGCAGGCGATGCCGGAGGCCGCCCGGCCGCTGCTACCCGGCCTGCTGGCCGACGGCGACGGCGATGTCCGCATCCTGGCCGTCGAGGTGGTCCGCTGCCTGCCGGCCGGCGAGACGGTGGCGCTTCTGTGCGGGCTGCTGGAGCGCGAGACCGATCCGAATGTCTGCCTCGCCGCCGTCGAGATCCTGGCCGAGTCCGGCACGCCGGAGGCGGTACCGGCGCTCCGGCGGCTGGCCGGACGGTTCCCGTCCCAGCCCATGCTGCCCTTTGCGGTCAGGGTCGCGGTCGAGCGCATCTCGGGAACCGCAAGCTGAAGCGCCGCATGCCCCCCGAAGATGCGCCGCGCGAAACAGCGTCGGCCGGGGAAATCCGCATCGGCGACGCCGAACTCCGCCGGTTCCGCGATTTCTTCTACCGGCGCACCGGAATCGTGTTCGCCGAGTCGCAGCGGGTCTACGTGGAACGCCGGCTGTCGGACTGCATCCTGGCCGCCGGCTCGCGCGGGTTCGCCGACCATTTCGCCCGGCTGATGGTGGAGCCGGCGGAGATGGAGCGCCTGATCTCCTCCTTCACCGTCAACGAGACCTATTTCTACCGCGAGGACTACCAGCTTCGCTGCCTGACATCGTCGCTGCTCGACCGGATCACCGCCCGCAAGCGTCCCGGCCAGCCGATCCGGCTGTGGTCGGTCCCCTGCTCGACCGGGGAGGAGCCCTACTCGATCGCGATCTGGCTGCTGGAGAACTGGCCGCAGGTCGATGCCTGGGAGATCGAGATCATCGGCTCGGACATCGACGGCCGGGTGCTTCAGGCGGCCGAAGCGGGGATCTACTTCGAGCGCTCGCTGATGCGCCTGCCCCGTCCCCTGGTCGGGAAATACTTCACGGCCATCGGCGAGGGGCAGTACAGGATCGACGCCGAACTGCGCGGTTCCATCCGGTTCAGCCGGGTCAACCTGATCGACCAGGGCGATACCGCGAAATGGCGCGACATCGACGTCGTCTTCTGCCGTAACGTCCTGATCTATTTCGATGAAGTCTCGCGCCGCACCGCCGCCGGCAATCTCTACGACAGCATGGCGCCCGGCGGCTTCATCTGCCTGGGCCACACCGAATCGATGAGCCGCATATCGCCGCTCTTCCGTGTCTGCCGGTTCGAAGACGCCATCGTATACCAGAAGCCGGAGGAAAATGGTCATGTCTGACCGGCCGGAGCGACCGCGGATCCTGATCGTCGACGACGGTTCCCTGATCCGCCTTTATTACCGCGAAACGCTGGAAGCCGCCGGTTTCGACGTCGCCGAGGCGCTGAACGGGATCGAGGCGCTGGAGAAGCTGCTGTCCGATCGGTTCGACCTCGCGATCGTCGACATCAACATGCCGAAGATGGACGGCATGTCGTTCCTGCGCGCCCTGCGCGGCCGTCACGGCGAGGCGGGGTCGCTTCCGGTCCTGGTGATCTCCAGCGAGGCGGCGGACCGCGACGTGGCTGCGGCCCGGGCGGCGGGGGCGAACTTCTATCTGGTCAAGCCGGTGTCGGCGGAGGTCCTGGCGCTTCATGCCGCCGTGCTGACGGGGAGACCGGCATGAATGCGCTGCTCGAACAATTCCTGCTGGAAAGCCGGGACCTGATCGCGGAAGCGACCCGGGACCTGCTGGCGCTGGAAAGGACGCCGGACGACGGCGCGCTGATCGTCGGCGTCTTTCGGGCGTTCCATACCCTGAAAGGCTCGTCCGGCGTGTTCGGCATCCAGCCGATGACCCGGATGCTGCACGCCGCGGAAGACATCCTGTCCGCCATCCGCGACGGCCGCGCCGCGACCGGATCGGACCTTACCGATGCGCTGCTGGAATCCCTCGACCAGACCGCGCGCTGGCTGGACGAGTTGGAGGCAAGCGAAGCGCTGCCGGCCGATGCCGACGCCGCCGCAACCGCGCTGATCGACCGTCTGCATGGCGGCGGCGGCATCGCCACGGCCCGGCCGGACGCACCGATGGCCGGCGACCTCGACGTCTTCACCGGGGCGGAACGCGCGGGCGTACTCGACGCGCTGCACGGACAGCCCGCCGGGACCGGAGTCTTCAGGATCGCCTATCGGCCCGATCCGCGCTGTTTCTTCAACGGCGACGATCCGCTGAAGCTGCTGGCCGGCCTGCCCGGACTGGCGGCCCTACACATTTCGGCACGCGAGGGGTGGCCGGCGCTGGACTCCCTCGATCCGTTCCAGTGTCACCTCGATATCGATGCGCTGGCGCTGGGCGAAGAATCGGCGGTCCGGCATGCGTTCCGCCTCGTCGCCGATCAGGTGACGATCGCCGCGGTCGATCCCGCGGCGCTTTCGCCGCAGCCTTCCCCGCCGCCCTTTCCGATTGCCGGGGCCGGCGATGTCGTCGGCGCGGTGCTTGAGGAACAGCGGCGTCTGCTCGCGGCGCCGGACGTCCCGCCGGGGGAAGCCGCCGGCCGTTGGGGATCGGCGGCGGCGGCGGCTGTCAACGCCCTTCGTCACGAAGGCCGCGGCGGCACTGCGGACGCCGTCGCCGCCGCCCTTGCCGTGGCGATGGACCGGCTCGATCCCAAGCCCCTGGCCGAGGCGCTGGAGCGGGCCATGCGCGACAGGCTGGCGAGCGGCAAGGACCTCGCGGCGTCCTCGCCTTCGCAGCCGCCGTCCCCGCAGCCGCCGTCTTCCCGCTCGCTTCGGGTCGAGGAACAGCGGGTCGACCGCTTGTTCGCGCTGGTCGGCGAGATGATCGTGGCGAAGAACACCCTCGGCTGGCTGGCGGGACGGACGGCGGAAGCGGCTGATCCGTCCGGGATCGTCCGGCCGCTGCGGGACCTGCATGCCCTGGTGGAGCGGCTGACCCGCGACATGCACGACGCCGTGGTCAGGATCAGAACGGTGCCGGTGGGGCAGGTGTTCGACCGATTTCCCCGTCTGGTCCGCGACCTGTCGCTCCGGCTGGGCAAGCCGGCCGATCTGGCGATCGAGGGGGAAGCGACCAGCGCCGACAAGACCGTCGTAGACGCCCTGTTCGAACCGGTGATGCATCTGGTCCGCAACAGCCTGGACCACGGCGTCGAGCGGCCGGAGGAGCGCCGCGCCAGGGGCAAGCCGGACCGCGCCACGGTCGTCCTGCGCGCCTTCCATGCCAATGACCGGCTGGTGGTGGAGATCTCCGACGACGGCGGCGGCATCGATCTGGCGGCGGTCGGCAGGAAGGCGGTGCTCGCGGGGGTGCTGGACGAAGGCCAGCTCGCCCTACTGACCGACGAGGAAGTCGCAGCACTGATCTTCGCCCCCGGTCTGTCGACCATGGAAGAGACCTCCGACCTGTCGGGCCGTGGCGTCGGCATGTCGGCGGTCCGCCTGGCGATCGAAAGGATCGGCGGTTCGGTCGGCATCCGGACCCTCCGTCATCGCGGGACGACGATCCGCCTGGAACTGCCGCTGACGCTGGCGCTGCTGCGGATCGTCACGGTTTCGGCCTGCGGCAGGCAGTTCGGCGCTCCGCTGGACGACGTGGCCGAAACCATCCGCCTGCCGGACAGCCGCATCCAGCGGATCAGGGGCCGCCGTGCCTTCACATGGCGCGACCAGGTGGTTCCGCTCCACCCGCTCGGGCGTCTTCTGGAACTGCCGGAGGAGCCGGGGCAAAGGCAGCGGCGCGGCGACGCGGAAGACAGGCTGGTGCTGGTCGTCCGGGCCGGCGGCGGGGTCTTCGGGCTCGAGGTGGACGGGATCGGCGATCGGCTGGAAGTGGCGCTGCGCCCGATGGACGGGCTGCTGGCGAACATCCCGGCCTATCTCGGCACGACGTTGCAGGGCGACGGCGGCGTGCTGCTCATCCTCAACCTGAAGGAGCTTCCGCCATGACCGTCCGTTTGTCCGACCGGGTCATCGTCCTGGAAGGGGATTGCCCGGTCGATGAAGCGGAGGCGCTGCTCGATCTCCTCCTCGCCAATCCCAATGCTCCAGTGGACTGGACCGCTTGCGGTCAGCTACATAGTTCCTTGGTCCAAGTGCTTCTCGCGGCTCGGCCTGCGATATTGGGGGTGCCGGAAAACCCGTTCCTCCGAACCTGGATCGTCCCGATGGTCCAAGATTCATAATGAAATATCCTTCTGACTTAGGGTACGATATCTTGCTATAATAAAAGAACTTTGCGTCGCGGCTCGGGAATAGCGATATCAGGTGGCTCTATGCTTCCATAAATCAGTGGAACAGGAGCCAATCGAATCGCGTTATTCTGAGTTGGTCCTCTCATTTTACCGCGTGGACGGCGGGAGAGATTTCAGCATTTATGCTGTTGGAGGCCGGGCGTTCAGAATCGGGAACCGACAGACTCATTTGAGGTATAAGGTTTATGACGCGTACTGTGCTGGTCGTCGACGATAGCAAACTCGCCCGGATGGTTGTGAAGAGCATCCTTGTCAAGACGCGGGCCGACTGGCGGGTCGTCGAAGCGGCCGGGCCGGAACAGGCCCTCGACCTCCTGGACGGGGAAGGCATCGACATCGCCCTGATCGATTTCAACATGCCGGAGCACGACGGCCTGTGGCTCGCCTCGGCAATCCGCGACCGCGACCCGGAAATGCCGATCGCCATCCTTTCGGCCAATGCCCAGGACGCCATCCTGGCCCGCGCACGGGAACTGGACGCCGCCTTCGTCGAAAAGCCGATTTCGGACGAAGCCTTGGCGGCCTTCCTGTCGGGAGCCGCCCTCAAGCTCAGGCGTGCCGGCAAATGACCCTGGAACACAGCGGCGTCTCGACCGGCGGCGAAGGTCTGCTGACCGAGCTGGAACGCGACGCCCTTACTGAAATCATCAATATCGGCGTCAGCCGCGCCGCCAAGAACCTGAGCCGGATGGTCAAGGATCAGGTTCATCTCGCCGTCCCCCGCACCGAGATCATGACCCGCGACAGCGCCGTCGAATGGCTGTCGAGACGCGAGAACAGCAGCTTGGTCGCCGTCGGCCAGGACTTCCGCGGCTCGTTCTCCGGTCAGGCGCTGCTGATCTTCCCGGAAAAGACCAGCCTGGAACTGGTCAGGAGCATCCTCGACGACACCTTGTCGCTGGATGAGATCGTCGACCTGGAACAGGAGGCGCTGGCGGAGATCGGCAATGTCGTGTTGAACGGCTGCCTCGTCGTCATGGCCAACATGTTGAAGGAGAGCCTGAACATGTCGCTGCCCCGCGTCATGCGCGGCAGCAGCCAGGTGGTGCTCCTTGGCGACGACGAGGAGGAAGACCCCGGAGAAATGGTGCTTTTCCTGACGATCGATTTCGCGGTGCGGGCCAGGAGCATAAACGGCTATATTGCCCTGCTGATGGATCTGCCCTCGATCGCCGCGATCAAGACCCTGATACGCGAGTATCTGAAGGGATTCGAAGAAAGCTGATGGACTCCTCTTTCGACATGGCCCAGGCCGGCGGCGCCATACTCGATGCGATGGACACCGGCATCGTCATTCTGGACGACGCGTGCCGCGTCGGGATCTGGAACGCCTGGATGGAGCGCGCCAGCGGCGTGAACCGCGCCGACATGGCCGGCAAATCGCTGTGGGAAGCGCTGCCGGATCTGGCCGACAGCCGGCTGCGGGGCGCGGTGGACGATGCGCTCCAGGCGGGGGCTTCCAGCATCCTGACCTATTCGCTGCACGCCGGACTGCTGCCGCTCCGCCTCCCCGACGGCAGGCCGCTCCTGCACAACCTGATCATCCGCCCGCTGACTGGAAAAGCCGCGGGCGGCTGCATGATCCAGGTCAACGACATCACGGTCACGGTAACGCGGGAGCGCGTGCTGCGCGAAAGGCGCGACGCCAAGTACCGGGCGGTGGTCGACACGGCGCAGGACGCCATCGTCACGACGGACGCCGCCGGCACCCTGCAATGGATGAACACGGCGGCCGAGCGGATCTTCGACGTCCATTCGCAGGAAGCGATCGGGAAGGATATCGACCTGCTGCTGTCCGCCTCCGGCTGCGTCCACTGGCCGCGCAATCAGGCGGCCCTGGCGATCAACGAGGAGGCCTTGCAGCCGGTCGAACTGGTCGGCCAAAGCCGGGACGGCACGCCGCTGAACCTGGAACTGTCGCTGGCGAGCTGGCGGAGCGAGGACCGCGTCTTCGTGACGGGCATCCTGCGCGACGTGACGGAGCGGCTGCGGGTACGCGATGCGCTGGAACAGGCGGTCGCCGACAAGACGGTGCTGCTGCGGGAAATCAACCACCGGGTCAAGAACAGCCTTCAGCTCGTGTCGGGCCTGCTCAACCTCCAAAGGGCGAGCATCGACGACAGCCTGGCCAAGTCGCTGCTCAAGGACGCTTCCGACCGGATCGCGGCGGTCGCCCGCGTCCATTACCGCCTCTACCAGAGCGACCGGTTCTCCACGCTGGACTTCGCGGCGTTCCTGGAGGAGCTGTGCGACGATCTGGCCGAAGCTTCGGGCATGAGCGTCTGCGACCTCGTCCTGGAGGCGGGAGCGCTGGAGATCAACATCGACCATGCCGCACCGCTGGGGCTGATCGCCAACGAACTGATCACCAATGCGATCAAGCACCGCGACACCGACCCTGCCATCATCAGGGTCGCCCTGGAAAGCGGCGAGGGCGGCTATGCGCTCACCGTCGCCGACCAGGGTCCCGGCCTGCCGTCGGATTTCAATCCGGCGAAATCCCGTACGCTGGGAATGCGCATTGTCACGGCCCTGACGCGCCAGCTCGGCGGCACGCTGGAGGTCATTCCCGCCAGCAAGGGCACCACCTTCCGCGTGACGGTCCAGGGCAGCCGGAACGGCGTTCCCCAGCAGGCGGACGCTTCGCCCGATCCGGAGAACGGCGAGAACGCCGCCTGAGACCGGGCGCTGCCGGCGCGGCCTTCAGCCCGGCCGGCCGTCGATCCGGGCGCTGATCAGGATCGGCGCGAACTCGATCAGGTAGAGCAGGAACGCCAGCGCCCAGAGGATGGCCGAAACCCCGATCAGGGGATGGGCCTCGGGAAAGGCCGACGGCCCGAAGACGCGGACCACCGCCGCCAGATTGATGATCGCGAAGGCTGCCGTCATCAGGCGCGACGCCTCGATCGGCCTGCCGGTATGGCCGCGCGCGGTGCGGGCCATCATGCCGAGCGTCAGCACCCCGATCCCGCCGACCGTGAAGGCATGGTCGGCGGCGCCGGCCGGCAAGTCCAGCCCGAAGTCGGAAGCGGCCCGCAGGGCCAGCGCTACCGCGATCCAGGCGTGGCCGGCATGCAGCACCCAGAGCATCGGGACGCCTGCCGTCGCCCACGGTTTCCAGGGCAGCGCACGGGCGACCAGCAGCGCCGCGGCGGCCAGGGCGGCAAGTCCGCCGGCGACGCTGCCGGGAACCAGCACGGAAGCCGCCACCGCCGCCACTGTCGCCGCGACCGCAAGCCTGTCGAGCCGCTTGTCGATGGCGGCCCCGGCCGCCGGCAGCCGGTTCTTGGTGAAGAACGGGATCACCCGGCCGCCCATCACGACCAGGATCACCATCATGACTCCCAGCACGCCCCGCGTGACCTCGGCGCCGACGGACACGACGCCGGCGGCATCCAGGTGAAGCGCCAGATTGGCCGATGCCAGCGCCAGGAGCACGAAGGGAAAGGCGATGTTCCGGCGGTTGCGCGCAGCCAGCAGCGGCGGCAGCATGGCGGCCGCGGCCAGCGGCAGGAAGGCCACGTCCACCCCGGCGACGACCTGCCAGGGAAGGTCGGCGCCCGTCAGCATCAGCACCCGTCCCACGATCCACAGCACCGCCAGCCCGGCCAGGGGAGCGCCGGCGACCGTCGGCCGGCCCGTCCAATTCGGGATCGCGGTCAGCAGAAATCCCACGAGGACCGCCGAGGTGAACCCGAACAGCATTTCATGGGTATGCCATGCCGCCGGGCTGAACCCGGCCGGCAACGCCAGATGGCCGTGCCACGCCGCGACCCATAGCGGGATCCAGGCGACGGCAAGCAGGGCCGCCAGCAGGTAGAAGGGCCGGAAGCCCAGCGCGAACAGCACCGGCGCCCGAAAGAGGCCGGAGGTGTCGAAGCCGGGACCTGGAGTCGGGGCTGGCGTCGGAATGGTCATGGACGGAGTTCCTGATGGTGGCGCGGTCATGCCGCACCATCCTCCCGTCCGTCGGCCTAGCCCTTGACCGCAGTCAAGCGCGATGAAAAGACCCTGGACGCCGCCGGGCTGGACGCGACGGCCCGGACCAGCAACCCGGTGGTCAGGACCAGCGCCAGATCGAAGGCGAAGTTGCCGACCAGCAGATGCTTCGTGATCTCCGCCCTGCCGTCGCCGACGACGGTGATGACCGTCTGGCTGACGGCGACGGCGCACAGGAACTGCGCCGCCAGCGCGAAGCCCCGCAATCCGGCCACCCTCGATATCGGCAGCAGCGCGCCCGACAGCGTCAGGGCCAGCAGGTAGAAGCCGAATCCTGTCGGCAGCAGGCCCTTGACGGTGGTCCAGAAAGACGGCTCGAACAGGGGTTTTATAAGGCCGTCGAGATGCCGCTTGCCGTAGACGTCCAGCGCTATGTCCTGCATGGCGTCCGATGCGAAATGCACCGCGGACGCCATCGCCGGCGGGTCGTTCAGGTAGATCGAGACGACCTTGCCGTGGCTGGTCAGGCTTCCCAGCTCCGTGAAGCAGGTGCCGGGCACGAAGGCGTTGACGCCGATGCAGCGCGCCGCATCCGGCGGGAAATCGGCGAGATGCCGGCCGGGGTCTTCGCTGAAGGTTAAGGCGCCGATGAACGTCGCGTTGTAGGCATTGACGTTGCGGAACTCGTAGCCCGACGTGGCCGCCAGCGCGGCGATCTGCGGCACAAGGAACAAGGCCGCGAAGGCCGGCGCCCTGCGCCAAGTCAGTCCGGGGATCCCCGACACCCAGGAATGCGCCAGGAACACGGCCAGCAGGATCGCGGGCGTCGGCGCGAACTGGGCCTTGGACGTGGCGAACAGCGCCAGCACCGCCGCGAACAGGATCTTCCAGCCCCAGCCGCCCGCCGCCCTGAAAGCCAGGACGGCGGCGGGCGCCAGGACCGTCAGGTAGAGCAGGCTGGCCCGCTCCTCGTAGAAGGAGTTGAAGAAGGCCTTATAGCTGACATCCAGCAGGACCGCCGACACGAAGAGCATCGTCCCGAAGGTCAGCGCGGCGCTTCCGGTCGCGGCATAGAACAGGATCGCCAGACCTGCGAATGCGGCCAGTTCGACGATCCGGACGGGAATGGAGGCGATCCGCAGCGAGTAGCCGGTGTTTCCGGTAACGGCCCCGGCAGCGGCATTGGCCGCGATCCCCGCCATGTTGAGCAACTGGGCCGAAGACCGGCTCTCCATCCCGCCCGGCACGGTCTCCGGCTTCGGAGTCCACTCGTCGATCCAGAACTTGGTGAACCGGCGGTCCCAGGTGGCGTCGTCCGACGGCCAGTTGGTCTCAAAGGCGGCCGGCTTCTCGATGAACCACTGCATCGACCGGGAGAAATCGCCGTTGTCGGCGATGCCCGTATTGATCAGCAGCGGCGCCACCACCGCGTAGATCAGCATGACCAGGGCCAGCGCGGCCGGTAGAGGCTGACGATCGCTTGTTCCCATAGTACCAACAGCTCTCCCAACCGGCGGCGGCTTGGCGAGACTTCCCCCTATATCACCCATGGTATTAGCACAAGTGCGGTCCGCCTGCGTCGTTCCGGCGAAGATGCCCGCCCGGTATCCCGCCCATGCGCCGGCCTCCGCCGGCCAGGCCGGCTCTTGCCCTGGACAGGTCGTCGATGCCGGCAGCGGACCCGTCACCGGTCCGGCCATGGCCGTCCGTCTGCCCGTCGCGGACCGGTTCGCCCGGACGGACCCTGAACCAGATCGCATAGAGCGCCGGCAGGAAGACCAGGATCAGCACCGTGCCGCCCGCCGTGCCGCCGATCAGGGTAAAGGCCATCGATCCCCAGAAGACGGACGTCGTCAGGGGAACGAAGGCCAGGACGGCGGCCAGCGCCGTCAGGATGACCGGGCGGGCGCGCTGGACGGTCGCTTCGACCACGGCGTGGTAGTCGTCCAGACCTTCCTCCCGGTTGGTGTGGATCTGGCCGATCAGGATCAGGGTGTTGCGCATCAGGATGCCCGCCAGACCGATCAGCCCCAGGATCGCATTGAAGCCGAACGGCTGGTCGAACAGCAGCAGGACCGGCACGGCGCCCACCAGCCCCAGCGGAGCCGTCAGGAACACCATCGTCGTCGCCGCCAGCGAGCGTGTCTGAAGGACGATGACCAGCAGCGTCAGGGCGATTATGATCGGGAACAGCGGGACGAGTGCCGCGTTGGCCTTGCCGGCATCCTCGATGTTGCCGCCTGCTTCGATGCGGTAGCCGGCGGGCAGCCGGGCGATCAGCGGCGCCAGCGCCTCGGCGATCTCGGTGGAAACCTGGGGCGGCTGGAGGCTTTCGTCGATATCGGTCTGCACCGTGATCGTGGGCACGCGGTCGCGCCGTCTCAGGATGGGGTCTTCGGCGCGGACCTCGACCCTGCCGATCTGGCTCAGCGGGATCAGGCGGCCGTCATGGCTGGTCAGGGTCAGGTCGCCCAAGCGGGCCGGGTCGAGCCGTTCCGGACCCGACGCCCGCGCCACCACGTCGACCGTGCGGATGCCCTCCCGCACCTGGGTCACCGGCACGCCTGTCAGCAGGAACTGAAGCTGCTCGCCGGCATCGGCGGGCGTCAGGCCGATCAGGCGCAGACGGTCCTGATCCAGGACGAAATGGACGGTCGGCACCCGCTCGCCCCAGTCCTGGTTCACCTGCCGGGTGTGGGGATTGGCGCGCATCACCGCCTGGACCTCGTCGGCTATCGTTCGCACCGTCGCGATATCAGGCCCCATGACCCGGAAGTTGACCAGGAAGCGGGAATACGGACCGAAGACGAGCTGCGTCGCCCGCAGCCGCGCTTCCGGCGCCAGACCTTCCGCGATCCGCTCGCGCAGCCGATGCTTCAGGCGGTCGCGCGCTTCGGCATCGGGTGTCAGGACGACGATCTTGGCAAAGGACGGGTCCGGCAGTTCCGGGTTGTAGGACAGGACGAAGCGCGCCGCTCCGCGCCCGATATAGCTGGACACGATCTCCGCCTCGGGCTGCTGCCTCAGCCAGTCCTCGACCTTCCTGGTCGCGGCGCTTGTCGCGGCGATGCTGGTGCCTTCCGGCATCTGGACCTCGACCAGGACTTCCGGCCGGTCGGAATTCGGGAAGAACTGCTGCTTGACCGACCCCATGCCTACGCCGGCCATGACGAAGGCGGCGACTACGGCGCCGGCGACGAGGAACTTGCGGCGCACCGACCAGCCGACCAGCCGGCGCAGCCGCCGGTAGTTGGGCGTGGCGTAGATCGCGGCGTGACCGCCGGGGACCGGCTTGATGTCGGGGAGCAGCTTGACGCCCAGATAAGGCGTGAAGATGACAGCGACGAACCAGGACGCGATCAGCGCGAAGCCGACGATCCAGAAGATGTTGCCGGCATATTCCCCGGCGGTGGACCGGGCGAAACCGACCGGGGTGAAGCCGATGATCGTGATCACCGTGCCGGAAAGCATCGGGGCCGCCGTGTGGCTCCAGGCATAGGCGGCGGCCTTGGTCCGTTCGTAGCCTTCCTCGAGCTTCACCACCATCATTTCGATCGCGATGATGGCGTCGTCGACCAGCAGCCCCAGCGAGATGATGAGCGCGCCCAGCGTGATGCGGTCGAACGCCCGCCCGGTGTCGAGCATGATGACGAAGACCACAGCCAGCGTCAGCGGCACGGCGGCGGCCACCACGATGCCGACGCGCCAGCCGAGGCTGACCAGACCGACCACCATGACGACGCCGAGCGCCACGAAGAACTTGAGCATGAACTCGTCGACGGCCTCGCTGATGTTGACCGCCTGGTCCGTGACCTTGCTGAAGGTGAGACCGGCGGGCAATTCCGCCGAAATCGCCTTCTGTTCGGCTTCGAGCGCCTTGCCGAGGTCGAGGCCGTTCCAGGCGTCCTGCATGACGATGCTCAGCATCAGCGCCGGCTCGCCGTTGTGGCGGATCAGGAAAGTGGCCGGGTCCTCGTAGCCGCGCCCGACTTCGGCGACATCGGACAGCTTCAGCGTCCGTCCGCCGGAAACGATCGGCGTGTCGCGGATCTTCCGGAGGTCGTCGTAGGCGCCGTCGAGGCGGACGAAGACCTGCGGCCCGTTCGTGTCGATCGATCCGGCCGGCGTCACCGCGTTCTGGCGCTGGAGTGCGTCGAAGATATCGCGGGCGCCGACGCCGAGCGTCGCCAGCCGGGCATAGGAGAACTCGACGAAGATGCGCTCCGGGCGTTCGCCCAGGATATCGACCTTCTTGACGCCCGCCACGTGCAGCAGGCGCTGGCGCAGCTTTTCGGCTTCCCGCGTCAGCAGGCGGGGCGGCATTCCAGGTGCCTCGACGGCATAGAGCGCGAAGGTGACGTCGGAGTATTCGTCATTGACGAAGGGGCCGAGGGCGCCCTTCGGCAGGTTGCGCGCCTCGTCGCCGAGTTTCTTGCGCGCCTGATAGAATTCGTCGGGAACCGCTGCGGCAGGCGTATCGTCCCTCAGCGAGACGGTCATCAGGACCAGTCCCGGACGGGTGAAGGTCTCGACACGGTCGTACCAGCGCAGTTCCTGCATGCGCTTTTCCAGCGGCTCGGCGACGACATCCTGCATCTCCTGCGCCGTGGCGCCGGGCCAGGCGGCAGAGACCGTCAGCACCTTGACCGTAAAGGCCGGGTCCTCGGCACGGCCGAGCTTGAAGAAGGCCAGACCGCCGGCCAGGATGACCGCGACGATCAGGAACAGGGTGATCGCACGTTCGCGAACCGCGAGCGCCGAGAGGTTGAAGCCCATCATTCGACTGCCGCCCGACCGGTCGCCTGATCACCGGCCACCTGATTGCCGGCTCCCGGACGTCCGATGGCGCGGACGCTCTGGCCTTCGTGGAGGAAGCGTCCCCCCAGCGCCACGATCGTTTCGCCGACCTGGACGCCACCGCCAAGCACGACGCTCTCCCCGCCGAACGCCGCGACCTGAACAGGTCGGAACGACACCGAAGACAG
>NZ_JCACHA010000646.1:0-14242 GCF_059503625.1 Skermanella sp. | reverse complement strand
GGTCGTCGGCAGGTCGTGCATCAGATGCTGGGGATCGCCCCCCGCGGTGTTGAAGAACACGAGGTAGGTAGGTGCGTTGTCCAGGAAGCTCGACAGCACCCCGGTCGCCCAGAAATACATGTAGTTGATCGGCTGGCCATCCGGTGTCGTCACGGCGGATACCACGCCGCTCAAGGCGCCCGAAGTGCCGGCCCGAAGGATCGCGATGGCCGGGATGATCGTCAGGAAGATGCCGGCGAACAGCTTGGCGACCTCCAGGATGGGGAACCAGCTGAAGGCGTTGAGCTTGCGGCTCTCGGTATCGGTGAGCTTCAGGGACAGCAGGGAAATACCGATGAGCAGGACATCACGGGCGATGTTCTGAATCTCCACTGGGACGTGATAGATCTCTATGCTGATGCCGGGCTTCCAGATGCCGCTCAGCAGCACGGCGCCGATGACCCCGACCAGCAGCAGGATATTGATACCGCCTTCGATGCCGATCTTCTCGGGCTTCTTCTTGGGGACCGGCTTCTTGCGGGCGGGTTCCCGCCCGTAGAAGTAGCTGTCCATGGCGAAGAAGATCGCCAGCAGAAGCACGGAAAGCATCACCATGGGCAGCAGCATGTGCTGCGCCGTCCAGAAGAAATCGACTCCCTTCAGGAAGCCCAGGAACAGCGGCGGGTCGCCCAGCGGCGTCAGCGAACCGCCGATATTGGCGACCAGGAAGATGAAGAAGATGACGACGTGGACCTTGTGCCGGCGGTCTTCGTTGGCCTTAAGCAGCGGACGGATCAGCAGCATGGCCGCCCCCGTGGTGCCCATCCAGCTTGCGATCAGGGTTCCTAGAAGCAGCAGGCCGGTATTGACCACCGGCGTACCGTTCAAGCTGCCGGTCATCCGGACGCCGCCCGCCACGGTGAACAGGGCCAGCAGCAGGATGATGAAGGGGATGTATTCCAGCAGGACGGTATGCAGGATCTCGTACAAGGCAAGGTCGAAGCCGAACCGCAGCGCGAAGGGGATCAGGAAGGAGAGCGCCCAGAACGCCGATATCTTGCCGAAATGGTGATGCCAGATGGTAGGAGCCAGCAGCGGGAATAGTGCTATCGACAGCAGGATGCCCGCGAACGGCACGACCCAGAACAACCCCAGTTCAGCCCCATCGAGATGGGGAGCCGCACCGTGTCCGCCGGCTTCAGCCGCTAACGCGAATCCCGGACTGAGCAGGAACATCATCAGGCCCATGGCGAGCGCCGTCAGGGTGAGGACCGTTGCGGGCGTGGCGTGGCGTTGAATCCAGGACGCCTTGTTCTTCTTCATTTCTGGCAATTTTCGACAAGCCCTTGGAATGGACGGCGAGTATGCCGCCTGTCTTAGGATAGGCCAAGCTGAAAGCCACAGGCCGGCGGTCGTCGGGTGGTCGAAGTATTTGCCCTATAAGACCCGGCTATGCAACGCCGCTTGTCGGTTCCTACCCCTCGCATTAGGGTCACGGCACGATGTCCGCTCCGGCGGATATGGCAGTTCAGCGCGATACGAGGAACGACAACATGGATATGACCGGAGAATACAGAATCTCCGCCCCCCGTTCGCGGGTATGGGAGGCGCTCAACGACCCGGAGATCCTGAAGCAGTGCATTCCCGGCTGCGAGGAAATCCAGAAGCAGTCCGACACCGAGATGACGGCCAAGGTCGTCGCCAAGGTCGGCCCGGTGAAAGCGAAGTTCGCCGGCAAGGTTACCCTCAGCGACATCGATCCGCCCAACGGCTACACCATCAGCGGCGAAGGCAGCGGCGGGGCCGCCGGATTCGGCAAGGGCGGAGCTAAGGTCAGTCTGGTCGACGACGGCCCGGACACGGTGCTGTCCTATACCGCCAACGCCCAGGTCGGCGGCAAGCTTGCCCAGATCGGGTCCCGCCTGATCGACGGCACGGCACGCAAGATGGCCGACGACTTCTTCGCGAAGTTTACCCAGGTCGTGGGCCAGCCGGTCGAGACCGCTGCACCCGAAACCGGCGTAACCTCGACATCCGGTGCGGTGGAAGCGCCGGAACCGGCGCTTCAGCCGGCATCCCAGCCAGCACCCCAGCCGTCCCCTGCGGCTTCGGCGGAAGCACCTGCGCGCGAGGCTCCCGTGTTCTTGAGCTCGGAGACCGCGGCCGCCCCGCCGCCAACTCCTTCGGCCGGCCCGACCGTCGCCCCTACCCCTCCGGCCAGCACGGAGCAGAGCAAGGGGCTACAACCTATGGTTTGGATCCCGCTGGTCATCGTGGTAGTGGCGATACTGCTGTGGTCGTTCACCTGAAATCAGCTTTGATGCGGTGCAGCATCTTGATTCAAGTGAAGTTCTTATGGATGCCGCCGGGATGGCTTGACCTGTCCGGGCGGCTCTCTTAGCCTGTATCAGACAAATGTTGTCGGTTGCACAAGGCGGCGGAACAAGCTGCCATCCGGCAAACGGCAGGAACATCGAGCCGGCGAAAAGGGGAGAGAACGATGACATCCGTTTCCTTGAAGGTTAACGGCAAGTCCGTAACGCGCGAGGTCGAGGGACGCACCCTTCTGGTGCAGTTGCTCCGTGAACACCTTGGACTGACGGGAACCCATGTCGGCTGCGACACCAGCCAGTGCGGCGCCTGCGTCGTCCATGTCGATGGCCAGTCAATCAAAAGCTGCACGATGCTGGCGGTCCAGGCCAACGGCCTGGAAGTCACCACGATCGAAGGCCTAGCGGCTGCCGACGGTACGCTCCACCCGATGCAGGCGGCTTTCCGCGAGCATCATGGCCTGCAATGCGGCTACTGCACGCCCGGCATGGTCATGAGCGCCGTCGATCTCGCCAAGAGCCACGAGCATCTGGACGAGAAGACCGTCCGCGAAGGGCTGGAAGGCAATATCTGCCGCTGCACCGGCTATCACAATATCGTCAAGGCCGTCCTGGCGGGGGCCGAGGCGATGCGGTCCCAGCCCGCCCAAGCCGCAGCCGAATGACGGGAGCGCAGACATCATGTCGAACTCTCCCGCCGCGAATATCAACGCCCCGGTCAATGCGACCGGCATCGGCGCCTCCGTCAAGCGACGCGAGGACTTCCGGTTCCTGACCGGCCAGGGCACCTATACGGACGACATCAACCGACCCAATCAGACCCACGCCTATATCCTGCGCTCGCCCTATGCCCATGCCCGGATCAACGGCATCGACACGGCGGCGGCTTTGGAGGCACCGGGCGTCGTCGCCGTTTTCACCGGCAAGGACATCGCGGCCGACAAGGTCAACGGGCTGCCCTGCGGCTGGCTGATCCATTCCAAGGACGGCAGTCCGATGGTGGAGCCTCCGCACCCGCCGCTGGTGCTGGACAAGGTCGTCCATGTCGGCGACCAGGTCGCGGTCGTCATTGCCGAAACCCGCGAGCAGGCCAAGGACGCGGCCGAGCTTATCATGGTGGACTACGACGAGCTGCCTGCCGTCACCACCAGCCCCGAGGCCCTCAAGGACGGCGCTCCGCTGGTCCACGAGCAGGCGGCGGGCAACCTGTGCTACGACTGGCACCTGGGCGACAAGGCCGCGACCGATGTGGCCTTCGCCAAGGCGGCCCATGTCACCAAGCTGGACCTGATCAACAACCGGCTGGTCCCCAACGCGATGGAGCCGCGTGCCGCGATCGGCGAGTTCGACCGCGCCACTGGCGACTATACGCTGTGGACGACCAGCCAGAACCCCCACGTCATTCGACTGCTGATGGGCGCCTTCGTGCTCGGCATCCCCGAACACAAGCTCCGCGTCATCGCTCCGGATGTCGGCGGCGGCTTCGGCTCCAAGATCTACCACTACGCCGAGGAAGCCATCGTCACCTGGGCGTCGCGGAAGATCGGCCGCCCGATCAAGTGGGTGGCGGAACGGTCGGAGAGCTTCGTATCCGACGCCCATGGCCGCGACCACGTCACCCACGCCGAACTGGCGCTGGATGCCGACGGCAAGTTCCTAGGGCTCCGGGTCCAGACGCTCGCCAACATGGGCGCCTACCTGTCCACCTTCGCGCCGTCGATCCCGACATATCTCTACGCTACGCTGCTGGCCGGCCAGTATACGACTCCAGCGATCTATGCCGAGGTCAAGGCGGTCTTCACCCACACCGTCCCGGTCGATGCCTACCGGGGCGCCGGCCGGCCGGAAGCCTGCTACCTGATCGAGCGCATCGTCGAGAACGCCGCGCGCGAGCTTGGCATCGACAAGACGGAACTGCGCCGCCGCAACTTCATCCCGCCAACGGCGATGCCCTACGATACGCCGGTGGCGCTCCAGTACGACTGCGGCTTGTTCGAGAAGAACCTGGATCAGGCGCTTGCCCTGATCGATTACCAGGGCTTCCCGGCCCGCAAGGCGGAAGCGAAGGCGCGCGGCAAGCTGCGCGGCATCGGTCTCGCCAGCTATATCGAAGCCTGCGGCATCGCCCCAAGCAATGTCGCGGGAGCGCTGGGAGCCCGCGCCGGCCTCTACGAGTCGGGCGAGGTGCGGTTCCACCCGACCGGCTCGGTGACGGTGTTCACCGGCTCGCACAGCCACGGCCAGAGCCACGAGACGACTTTCGCCCAGCTCGTCTCCGACCGCTTCGGCATCCCGATCGAGAACGTCGAGATCGTCCACGGCGACACCTCCAAGGTGCCGTTCGGCATGGGGACCTACGGTTCCCGGTCGCTTGCCGTCGGCGGCTCGGCCATCTCCAAGGCGATGGACAAGGTGGTCAACAAGGCGAAGAAGATCGCGGCCCACATGCTGGAGGCGGCCGAGACCGACATCGTCTTCGAGCAGGGCAAGTTCACCGTGGCCGGCACCGACCGCAGCTTGACCATCGGCGACGTGGCGCTGTCGGCTTATGTGCCTCACAACTTCCCGCTCGACGAGCTGGAACCGGGGCTGGACGAACAGGCCTTCTACGACCCCAAGAACTTCACCTATCCCAACGGCACCCAGATCGCCGAGGTCGAGATCGACCCGGAGACCGGGGTGGTGCGGATCGAGAAGTTCGTGGCGGTCGACGACTTCGGGCGGGTGATCAACCCGATGGTGGTCGAAGGTCAGGTCCATGGCGGCATCGTCCAGGGCATCGGACAGGCGCTGATGGAAAACTGCGTCTACGATCCGCAGACCGGCCAGCTTCTGACCGGCTCGTATATGGACTACTGCATGCCCAGGGCCGACGACGTGCCGAGCTTCATCGTGCAGTATCACGAGGAAGCGCCCTGCACGCATAACCCGCTGGGCGTCAAGGGCTGCGGCGAAGCCGGAGCCATCGGCGGCAGCGCCACCGTGATGAACGCCGTCGTGGACGCGCTTGCGGACCTGGGTATCCAGCACCTCGACATGCCGGCGACGCCGCTGCGCGTGTGGCGGGCGATCCAGGACGCATCGGTACCGCTGGCGGCGGAATAAGGGACGGGGAGGAAAGAACGACATGTACGCATTCGAATATCATCGCCCGGCATCGCTGAGCGAAGTTGTCGGTCTGGTTTCCGGCAAGGAAGACGCCAAGATCATCGCCGGCGGCCAGACGCTGATCCCGACGCTGAAGCAGCGTCTGGCCCAGCCCTCCGACGTGATCGACTTAGGCGGAGTGGCGGAGCTTCACGGCATCCGCGAGGAAGGCGGCGGTCTGGTGATCGGCGCCACGACCAAGCATGCCGAAGTGGCCGGCAGCGACATCGTGCGGCGGCTGATTCCGGAACTGGCCGAACTGGCGAACGGCATCGGCGACGCGCAGGTCCGCAACCGGGGCACGCTGGGCGGGTCGATCTGCAACAACGATCCGTCTGCCGACTATCCGGCGGCGCTGGTCGGGCTGAACGCCACCGTCCACACCAATAAGCGGACGATCCCGGCGGAAGAGTTCTTCACCGGCATGTTCGAGACGGCGCTGGAGCTGGACGAGATCGTGACGGCGGTAGCCTTCCCCAAGCCGGGACGTGTCGGATACGCCAAGTTCCCCAATCCCGCCAGCCGCTACGCCACGGTCGGCGTGCTGGTGGCGGAGGTGGACGGGGCCGTCCGGGTCGCGGTGACGGGCGCCGGGCCGGTCGTGTTCCGCTGGCCGGAGGCGGAGCAGGCGCTGTCGTCCAACTTCAGTGCCGCAGCACTGAACGGTCTGACCGTCGATGCCGACGGACTGAACGCCGACATCCATGCCAGCGCCGAGTACCGGGCCAACCTTGTCGCCGTCATGGCTAAACGCGCGGTCGTCAGGGCGGCCGGCTAATCCATTGCCGGCTGATCCATCAGTGGTGCGTTTATTTGTTTGGCCCCCGCACAAACATAATTTTTCCTTTTTGTTTGGACCGTGGCCCAACGCGACTCTTCCCGAGATTTCCCAATCATTGCCTGCCGAGACCATGACAAAGCCCCTGCCCGCTTCCGTCGATGAGACATTGGACCTGCTCGCACGCGGCGATTACGTCGCCGAAAGGTCTCTGGCGACTGCTCTATTCCTGTCGCTCAAGCTGAACCGGCCGCTTTTCCTGGAGGGCGAGGCCGGGGTCGGCAAGACCGAGATCGCCAAGGTCCTGAGCGCCACCCTTGGGCGGCGGCTGGTCCGTCTTCAGTGCTACGAGGGACTGGACGTCTCGTCCGCCGTCTATGAATGGAACTATGCCCGGCAGATGATCGAGATCCGGCTTGCGGAAGCGACCGGCGACCGGAGCCGCGAGAGCCTGGGCGGCGATATCTTCTCGCCGGAATTCCTGATAAAGCGCCCGTTGCTTCAGGCGCTCGAATCCAGCATCGAAGGCCCGCCGGTCCTGCTGATCGACGAGTTGGACCGGACCGACGAACCGTTCGAGGCATACCTGCTGGAAGTCCTCTCCGACTTCCAGATCACGATCCCGGAACTCGGCACGATCAAGGCGGAGCAGCCGCCGATGGTCATCATCACGTCCAACCGCACGCGCGAGATTCACGACGCCCTCAAGCGGCGCTGCTTCTACCACTGGGTCGATTATCCCAACGCCGCGCGCGAGCTGGAAATCCTGCGGGTGAAGGCCCCCGGCGTGCCGGAGCGGCTGTCGCAGCAGGTCGTAGGCTTCGTCCAGAAGTTGCGTAGCATGGACCTATTCAAGCTGCCGGGTGTGGCGGAGACGCTGGACTGGGCGCAGGCGCTGACCCAGCTCGACCGGCTGGAACTGGACCCCGAGACGATCAACGACACGCTCGGCACCCTGCTGAAGTACCAGGACGACATCGCCCGCATCCAGGGCAGCGAGGCGAACCGCATCCTGACCCAGGTCAAGGCCGAGCTATCCCTCACCCGCCCCCTCTGACGCCGTCATGGTTCAGGACACCCGAGACATCCAGATCGACGGCGGCCGGCTATCGGCCAACATCATGCATTTCGCCCGCTGCCTGCGGGTGGCCGGCATGCCGATCGGGCCGGGCAAGGTGTTGCAGGCGCTGGAAGCCGTCGAAGCCGTCGGCATCGGCAACCGCCGCGACTTCTACTGGACGCTCCACGCCGTCTTCGTCAACCGGCGCGACCAGCGCGAGCTGTTCGACCAGGCGTTCCATGTCTTCTGGCGCAATCCCGACATCCTGAAGCGGATGATGGCGCTGCTGCTGCCGTCGCTGAAGGCCGATCTGAAGCAGGAGGGACCGGAGCTGTCGCGCCGGCTGGCCGAAGCGCTTCAGCCCAACAAACCGAATCCCGGAGAAGGTGCGGGCGAGCAGCCGGACCAGGAGATCGAGATCGACGCGACGCTGACGTGGTCGGACCGGGAACTGATCCAGTCGATGGACTTCGAGAAGATGTCGGCGGCCGAGATTGCGATGGCGAAGTCGGCCATCAAGCGGATGTCGCTGCCGATCATGACGGTGCCGACGCGGCGGTTCGAACTCAGCCACCTGGGCCGGCGGGCGGACCTGCGGGCGACGATGCGGAAGACGCTGCGGTCGGGCGGCGACGTGATCGATCTGGCGACCAAGCGGCGGCGGGAGCGGCATCCGCCGCTGGTGGTGCTGTGCGACATCTCCGGCTCGATGAGCCGCTATTCCCGCATGCTGCTTCACTTCATGCATGCCGTCACCAACGACCGCGACCGAGTCCACACCTTCCTGTTCGGCACTCGGCTGACCAACGTCACGCGCTACCTGCGCTACAAGGACATCGACGTTTCGCTGGAGAAGGTCTCCGGCGCCGTCCAGGACTGGTCGGGCGGAACAAGGATCGGGACCAGCCTGCACGAGTTCAACCGCGTCTGGTCTCGCCGCGTCCTGGGCCAGGGCGCCGTCGTGATCCTGATCACCGACGGGCTGGACCGCGACGCGGGCGACGGCCTGGGCGAGGAGATCGAGCGGCTGCACAAGAGCTGCCGGCGTCTGATCTGGCTCAATCCCCTCTTGCGTTACGAAGGGTTTGAGCCGAAATCCAGTGGTATCCGGGCAATCATGCCCCATGTCGACGATTTCCGACCGGTTCACAATCTGGCCAGTCTGGCCGATCTGGCGAAGGTGCTCGACCATGTCGGGCCGCGACGCCATGGCGGCATGGCGCGCTGGATGGCGATGGTGGGGCCAGCGGAGGGTGCGAAGCAGTGACTTACCAGAACGACATCGTGGAACAGGCGGCCGCCTTGAAGGCCGCGGGCAAGAAGGTGGCGCTGGCAACAGTGGTTTCGACCTGGGGCTCGTCGCCCCGGCCGGTCGGCAGCCAGCTCGTGGTGGACGACACGGGCGCCATGCAGGGGTCCGTCTCGGGCGGCTGCATCGAGGGAGCCGTCGTCCACGAGGCCATGAAGGTCATGGAAGACGGCGAGCCGCGCCTGCTGAGCTTCGGCGTCACCGACGATCAGGCATGGGAGGTCGGTCTGGCCTGCGGCGGCAAGGTGCAGGTCTATGTCGAGGCGGTGGAATGAAAAACGACCTTCTCCAGCGTCTCGTGAAAGCGCGTGCGGAAAAACGGCCGGTGGCGCTGGTCACCGACCTCGGCTCCGGCTTGCAGACGCTGGTCCACGACGACGTGGATCATGGCGGCTTCGGGCTGGACGACGAGGCCAGGGCAGAGGTCCGCCGCTTCCTGCGGGAAGACCGCAGTGGCATCGTGGAGGTCGGCGACACCCAGCTTTTCATCCACTCGTTCAACCCGCCTCTCCGGATCATCATCGTCGGCGCCGTTCATATCGCGCAGGCACTTGCGCCGATCGCCTCGATGGCCGGGTATGACGTGGTGGTGGTCGATCCCCGCCGGGCCTTCGCGACCGACGACCGATTCCCCGGCATCACCATGAACGGCGAGTGGCCCGACGATGCCCTGAAAGAGCTGAATATCGACAGCAGGACGGCCGTGGTCACCCTGACCCATGACCCCAAGCTGGACGATCCGGCGCTCCACGTGGCCCTTCGGTCGAAGGCGTTCTATGTCGGATCGCTGGGCAGCAGGAAGACCCATGGCAAGCGGGTAGACCGCCTGCGCGAGGACGGCTTCACCGAGTCGGAGATCGGCCGCATCCACGCGCCGGTGGGGCTGTCGATCGGGGCGGTGTCCCCCGCCGAGATCGCGCTGTCGATCATGGCTCAGATCACGCACGTCCTGCACCGCGATCCGCCCGACAAAGCGGCGGCGGCCTGAACCATGCGCTTCGGCCCCGTTGCTTCCGAGGATGCCGTCGGCGCCATCCTGGTGCATTCCATCCGGCTGAAGGGCTTGGCCTTCAAGAAGGGGCGCATCCTCAGCGCCGACGATGTCGCGGCGCTGACTGCGGCCGGGATCGACCACGTGACGGCGGCCTGTCTGGATGCCGACGATGTCGGCGAGGACGCCGCCGCGTCCCGCATTGCCAAGGCGGTAGCGGGTTCCGGTCTGACGACCAGCGCCGCCTTTACTGGCCGCGTCAACTTGTTCGCATCGGCGCGCGGGCTCTGCGTGGTCGATATCGAGCGCTTGAACCGCCTCAACCTGATCGACGAGTCGGCGACCGTCGCGACGCTGCCCGCCTTCGCTCCGGTCGAGCCGAGACAGATGGTGGCGACCATCAAGATCATCCCCTTCGCGGCACCCGAAACCGTCGTCGCGGCGGCGGAGGCCCTGGCTGCCGAAGGCGACGCCTTGATCCGGGTCGCCGAATTCCAGACGCTCCGGACCGTCCTGATTCAGACGCGGCTGGCCGGCACCAAGGAATCCGTGCTCGACAAGACTGTCGGCGTAACGCGCGACCGGTTGGTGGCACTCGGCGGCGAGTTGATCGGCGAGGTGCGGGTAGACCACACTGAAGGCGCGGTTGCCGACGCCATTGCCTCCGCCTGCGTCTCCAAGCCCGACCTGCTGCTGATAGCGGGCGCTTCGGCCATTACCGACCGGCGCGACGTGCTGCCGGCGGGGATCGAGCGTGCAGGCGGAGTTGTCGAGCATTTCGGCATGCCGGTCGATCCCGGCAACCTCCTGCTGCTGGCCCGCCTCGGCGACATGCCGGTACTGGGCCTGCCCGGTTGCGCCCGGTCACCGAAGCTGAATGGCTTCGATTGGGTGCTTCAGCGGATCGCGGCCGGCGTGCCGGTAACCCGGCGGGACATCATGATGATGGGGGCCGGCGGCCTGCTTACGGAGATCCCGACGCGTCCCCTTCCCCGCGCCTCAGCCACGGAAACGGAGCCGGTCATGCTGCGGGCACCGCGTATCGCCGCCTTGATCCTGGCGGCGGGACAGTCGCGCCGGATGGGTGCGCTGAACAAGATGATCGCCGAGGTGGACGGCAAGCCGATGGTCGCCCATGCGCTGGCCGCCGTGACCGCGTCCCAGGCCGGGCCGGTCGTGGTCGTCACCGGGCACGATCCGGACGCGGTGCGCGCGGCGCTGGCCGGCCATGAGATCAGCTTCGTCCATAACCCACACTACGCCGACGGCCTCAGCACGTCGCTACGCGCCGGTCTGGCTGCCCTGCCCGCCGACATCGACGGCGTGCTGGTATGCCTGGGCGACATGCCGAGGGTGACGCCCGATATGATCGACCGGCTGATCGCCGCCTACAACCCGGTGGAAGGCCGAGCGATCTGCGTTCCTACCGTGCATGGCAAGCGCGGTAACCCGGTGCTCTGGGACAGGCGCTTCTTCGCCGAGATGCAGGACTTGGCCGGCGACGTCGGCGCCCGCCACCTGATCGGCGCTCATGCAGATCAGGTCTGCGAGGTTCCGATGGAAGGGAACGGCGCGCTGCTGGACATCGACACGCCGGAGGCGTTGCGGGCGCTAGGGGTTTAGCCCGCTTTCCGCCGAACCAGCTCCAGCCAGCCTCGCGCCATATTTCGGGCGAACTCCGCCGCCCCAGGCAGGTACTGCTCGACCTGCGTTTCCATCTCCTGACCGAGAGCGGCGATTTCTTCCGGCGTCACGCCTTCCGCGCGGCGCACCCAGTCCTGGACGATGACGGCGTTGACTTCGGGGTGAAACTGAAGCCCGTACTGGCTGTCACCCAGGCGAAAAGCCTGATTGGCGCAATCCGGCCCGGTCGCAAGCAAAACGGCGTCCTTCGGCAAATCGAAGGTGTCGTAGTGCCATTGCATGATATGCCGCACCGGGCCGAACGATCCCAGCACAGGATCTTCGGCACCGGCAGGTGTCGTTTCGACCGGCTTGAAGCCACGCTCCATCAGACTGTGCTTATAGACCTGCTCGCCATGGGCGCGGGCGAGAAGCTGAGCTCCAAGGCAGATGCCCAGGATCGGCTTATCCCCTTCGGCAAAGGCGCGCATCAAGTCGAGCAGGCGCGGGATATACGGGCTGGTCCCGTCGTCCGCCGCCGATTGCGGACCGCCGAGCACTACGGCGCCATCGAAGCCTTCCGCGTCGGCCGGAAGCGCATCGCCTTCGGGCGGCGTGACGGTGACGAGTTCGGCGCCGAATTCAGTCAGGTATTCTCTGAGCAGGCCGGGAGGCGCTGTCCGGCTGTTCTGGACGACAAGGATACGCAAGATGGCGGTTCACATCAGTTGAGGGGGAAGATCGGACGGCGCACCCGGTCGAAACGGAGCCGGCTGTAGTCCGATGTCGTGACGCCCTCGCCCGCGCATTCGACGATATGCCGGGCGATCGGCTGGAAGCCGGCGCGGTAGTGGATGCGCGACTTGAGCATAACGTATTTCTTCGCCGCCGGATCGATCCCGAGGCTGAGCAGGCAGCCAAGGTCCCAAGGCTCGTGGTGGCGTTCGATCAGCACGATCTCGACGTTCCCGGTGTCGAGCACGACCGTCCGGCCCATGCCGACACGTACGCCCGTATACATCGGACCGCGTATGGTATACTCGCCGTCGGTGATGACGCGGACCTTGCCGGTCACGCTCAATGGCTTTCCCGCAAGGCCGATGGCCGGCATCGGCAGCTTGCCGCCGATATCCAGCGTCACCTCGGCGCCGACGCTGGCCTCGATCAACTTGGCGACCGAACCGGGATCGTGGATCGCGAAGGCGACGACATCCTTGAGGCCCTGCCGGATGATCTCAGCAAGGACGGCGGTAACGTCCTGGGTGCCGCCCGAACCGCAATTGTCGGAATGGTCCAGCAGCAGCACCGGTCCATCCGCCAGATCCCGTGCGCGGGCGACGGACCGGGCCAGCGGCTCGGCGCGGTAGACGAACTCCTCCCGCCGGTTCCAGGCGACGTCGAGCAGACCGTTGCAGATCGTCTCGGCCGAGTCCCGGTCGTCCTCCGTTACCGTAACGATGCTGATGCCGGCATCGTGGATATCGGCGTGGGGGAAGCCGCCGAAGACGCTCACGGCCAGCGCGCCATCCTCCTCGAACCCACGAGCCGCATCGACCAGATCGCGCATGGGAGCTTCAGATGTGCCCATCCGCATGATGTGCGGCAGCATCGGCCGGTTGCCCCAAACCATCACAGGGCGCGACAAGCCCTTCAGGGCGCGGAGGGTGATCCGCCCGACCCGCTCGCCCGTCTCGTACATGTCGACATGCGGATAGGTCTTGAAGCCCGCAATGGCCGTGGCGTTGCCGACGATCTTCTGTGACAGGTTGCCGTGCAGGTCGAGCGCCACGCCGACCGGCACGTCGGGCGCCAGCGCGCGGATGCGGGCCAGCAATTCGCCTTCGCCGTCCTCCAGGCTCTGCGTCACCATGGCGCCGTGGAGGTCGAGCAGCACGCAGTCGCAGCCCTTGGCGACCTCCGCCAGGATCGAGTCGGTCAGGCGGGCATAGGCGTCGTCATGGACCGGTCCGCTCGGCCATGCCTCCGCCGCGACCGGCGTCACGATATCGGCGCCTTCGGCTTTCGCCAGATCGATGAAGGCGCCCATCGGCGTCGCCGTACCCTTGTAGGCGCGGAAGGCGTCCTCACCCCAGGCGGGACCTCCGTTGCCGAAGCGGGAGAGCGGTGTCGGGACGGGAGAGAAGGTGTTGGTTTCGTGCTTCAGCAGCGCGATGACGACGCGCATCTTCCCTCCTCCAGAACTTGCTGCCGGATCAGACTTCCTCACGCCGCTCCAGTGTGGTCCGAACCTTGTGAGCGATCAAGGCGCCGATACGGGCATCGGCGGCACTTCTGGTCTCCAGCTCCGGTTCGTCGTCCGCCTGATCCAGGTCGAGCAGCGCTCCGGCTAGGCGGCCGGTGCGGACCGCACCGATCACGGCGCCGGTATCGACCAGACCGGCGTGGGAAGCGTTGATCAGGACGGAGGAAGGCCGCATCTCCGTGATGGTTTCCCAGTCGATCAGTTCGCGCGTCTCCGGCGTCAGACGCAGATGGAGGCTGACGGCGTCGCATTGTTCCAGCAGATGGAGCAGACCGGAAGGCTCGACGCCGAGATCGGCCCAGAGCGGGCTTTCCCGGTCGACCAGCGGATCATAGGCCCAGACGGTCAGCCCCAGGGCACGGGCGCGGCCCGCCACTTCCCTCGCGGCCGGATTGAAGCCGATGAGCCCCAGAATGCGGGGATCGCCGCCGGGCTGCCATCCGGAACGGCCGAGAAGGCGGACGAGTCCGGCGATCACGCGGTCCGTCGGAGTGAGTTCGTCGCTGGAGACGTAGCTGTGAATCTCGATGCCGCGGGCGCGGCAGGCGTCCTCATCCACCAGCCCGGACGGTGCGCCCAGGCAGCCGATGACGCGAAGGCGCGGCGCCGCGGCCAGAAGGTCGGCGTCGATGATCGTGCAGTCCCGGACGATCAAGGCCCGAGCGTCGGCGACGGCACCGCTCAGGGCGGCGCCGTTGCTCGCGAGAGCATGGTCGTAGCGGACTTCGAAGCTGCGGCCCAGTTCGAGAACGGCCGCTTCGT